>NZ_JBQKUK010000005.1:0-276663 GCF_054968585.1 Marinobacter sp. G5_S1_61_S3
CAGGACACGCTTTTCCCGTATCGGCCACGAAAGCTTGCATTGCCACCATCCCCTGAGGTTATCATTAGCCGTCGCCTTTGCATTAGTTAGGCAACTACTAACACGGTGAAATGATGCCCCGTCGCTCCGAACACACATTCAGCCTGTCTGGCAACCTCGTTGCGTTGCTGGCACTGATATTTGTTGTCTGGACATCGGTTACCGTTGCGCTCCCCACCCTGGATGATCCTGTTGCCACCACTGTCGCGCTGAGCGATTGGCAAGGCAGTTCCGAATCCTCAGAAGGGGCCTCGTCACCCGGCGATGTGTCGTCGCTGTCGCCCACATTCGTTTATCCACCGTCGGCGTTGACGTCCCGCGCCCTTCACCAATTGGCCTTTGACGGCCCCCCCAGAAGAATTCTCAGTTACCCAGGCCAGTCACAGGCACCTCCCTCCCAGCTATAGACATTCGAACTGATTCAGGCGCTGCTGCCCCTGCGTGGGTGCCTCGCGCCTGGAGAAATGGTCTTTAGCCAGGAGAATTGCCATGGGCAATCAATCAAGCGTTCAAGCGTCCCTGTCTGCCGGAGCCAGATACCGGCTTGTTTCACCGGAAGACGAGGACACCCTCACCAATGACGCCGCCGCGTCGGAACTGTTGAAGGACTTCACCAGGCAAGCCCCGGTGATCGTCCGGTCATCGCGAGAGATCCAGGAGGTCAAGAAGACACTGGATGTTTCCGGAGAAACCTTTTGTGTGGTTATCAATCGAAATGATGAGGTGGTCGGAATATTGACCCTGAAGGATCTGATCGGTTCCTGGCCCATGAGTCTCGCCAACCAGCGTGGAAGTACCATCGCCGACATTGTTGCGCGGGACATCATGCGGCCGGTATGGCGCTTGCCAACGATAGAGCTCGGTAAGCTTCAGGACCTGAAAATTGATGAATTAATCACCATTTTCAAGGGGCTTCATTCGGACTATCTTTTGGTAATGGACACTGTCGCCGTTGGGGCAGAGGAGCAGGTCATTTGCGGGCTGCTGTCCGCTGACGAGCTTAGCCGGCGCCTTGGTATTCGAGTGACCCCTGATCCCGGCCCGGGATCTTTTTCCGATATCGTTCATGCGGTGCGGAAAAACCCCGGGTAGAAGAACGCAACGCTGCAGCCTGCCGTTGCGGGTTGCAGCTTTCTTCCGTTAATGACTATTACTTGAAGGAAGCTTCCATGGCCATTAAAAAAGTGCTCATCGCCAATCGCGGCGAAATTGCCGTTCGCATTGCGCGGGCCTGCAAGGAGTTGGGCATTCGCTCTGTCGCTGTTTATTCAGAGGCGGACCAGTACTCCTTGCATGTCAAGAAAGCGGATGAGTCCTATCAGATCAGTAAGGACCCGCTCAGCGGTTACCTGAATCCCCATCATCTCGTGAACCTGGCGGTCGAAACTGGCTGTGATGCTCTGCATCCGGGTTACGGCTTTCTTTCCGAGAATGCCGAGTTAGCAGCCATCTGCCAGCAGCGGGGGGTAACGTTTGTCGGCCCGTCATCCGAGGCGATCAGTGCCATGGGCGACAAGACCCAGGCCCGCAAGACCGCCATTGCCGCAGGTGTCCCCGTTACACCGGGTTCGGAAGGCAACCTGGATGACGTCGAAGATGCCGTACGCCAGGCGGAGGACGTTGGCTACCCGGTTATGCTCAAAGCCACGTCCGGTGGTGGTGGCCGGGGCATTCGTCGTTGCGATAATGAGAAAGAGTTGCGGCAGAACTACGAGCGAGTGATTTCCGAGGCCACCAAGGCCTTTGGCAGTGCCGAGGTTTTCCTGGAGAAGTGCATCATTGAGCCTCGTCATATTGAAGTGCAGGTATTAGCGGATCATCACGGCAATGTGGTGCACCTGTATGAGCGAGACTGCTCCATCCAGCGCCGTAACCAGAAGCTGATCGAAGTGGCACCATCGCCACAGTTAAGTGAGGAGCAGCGAGAAACTATTGGTAACCTGGCCATCCAGGTTACCCGCCAATGCGGTTACGTGAATGCTGGCACGGTAGAGTTCCTGCTCGACCACGACGACAGCTTCTATTTTATGGAGATGAACACGCGGGTGCAGGTGGAGCACACGATCACCGAGGAAATCACCGGCATCGACATCATCAAATCGCAGATCCGAATCGCGGCGGGCGAGCCGCTGGAGTTTTCCCAGGCCGACATCAGTTATCGCGGTTTCGCCGCTCAATTTCGCATTAACGCGGAAGACCCGAAAAACGGGTTTCTGCCCAGCTTTGGTCGCATCAGTCGCTATTATTCCGCCGGCGGCCCGGGTGTGCGCACAGATGCCGCCATGTACACCGGCTACGAGATTCCCCCTTACTACGATTCCATGTGCGCCAAGCTGATTGTCTGGGCGCGGGAATGGCCGGAACTGGTGGCCCGTTCCCGCAGAGCGCTCAGCGACATGGCTATCTACGGGGTACACACCACGATTCCTTACTACCAGCAGATCCTGAACCACCCGGATTTCCAGGCCGGCACGTTTAATACCGGTTTCGTGGAGCGCAATCCGCAGTTGTTGGAGTACAGCGACAAATCCCGACCGGAGTCCATTGCCACGGCCGTTGCTGCCGCCATCGCAGCCCAGGCTGGCCTGTAACACGAATATTGGAGAGCACCATGAGTAAGAGAAAAATTCACATCACCGACGTCATCCTGCGGGATGCCCATCAGTCCCTGATCGCCACGCGTATGCGCACCGAGGACATGCTGCCGGCCTGTGAGTGGCTGGATCAGGCCGGCTACTGGTCACTGGAATGCTGGGGCGGCGCCACGTTTGATGCCTGTGTGCGATTCCTTAAGGAAGACCCATGGGAGCGCCTGCGTACCCTGCGTAAGGCTCTGCCCAACACCCGTCTGCAAATGCTGTTGCGCGGTCAGAATCTGCTCGGGTACCGCCACTACGGCGACGATGTGGTGGAGGCGTTTGTTGAAAAGGCCGCGGAAAACGGCATCGATGTGTTCCGTATTTTTGATGCGCTGAATGACGTGCGCAATCTGGAGACCAGCATTAAAGCCGTGAAGAAGGCCGGCAAGCATGCCCAGGGTACGCTGTGCTACACGGTCAGCCCGGTGCACGACGTGAAAACCTTCCTGGCTCAGGCCGAGACCATGGCAGACATGGGTGCTGACAGTATCGCTATCAAGGATATGGCGGGCCTGCTGACGCCAGCGGTGACCGCCGAGCTGGTCAGCGGCCTGAAGAAGAACCTCAAACTGCCGGTATTCCTGCACTCCCATGCCACGTCGGGCATGGCGCCCATGTGCCAGTGGGCGGCATTGGAGGCCGGTGTGGATCATATCGATACCGCGCTGTCGGCGTTTGCGGGCGGGACCAGCCATCCGCCGACCGAATCGTTGGTGGCTGCGTTGCATGATGCTGGCTGTGAAACCGGCCTCAACCTCGAGTTGCTGGACAAGGCCACCCGCCATTTCCGCGAAGTTCGCAAGAAATACCATCAGTTCGAGAGTGACTACAATGGGGTGGATACTTCCGTACTCCTGTCCCAGGTGCCCGGTGGCATGATGTCCAACCTGGCGAATCAGCTAAAAGAGCAGGGCGCCCTCGACCGGATTCAGGATGTGTTCGAGGAAATCCCCCGGGTGCGTAAAGACCTGGGATACCCTCCGCTGGTGACGCCCACTTCACAGATCGTCGGCACCCAGGCAGTGATCAATGTGCTGGGCGGCAAGCGTTACGACACCATCACCAATGAGGTGAAGAAATACATGCAGGGCTGGTATGGCAAGGCGCCTGCAGAGGTGGACGTACAGCTGCAACGACGTGCTGTGGGCAAGGAAGAGTTGATTGAAGAGCGCCCGGCCAACCTGATTCCCAGGGAGTTTTCCGAACTGCGCAAGGAGCTGGGTGATCTCGCCGAGAGCGAGGAAGACGTACTGACCTACGCCATGTTCCCGGACCAGGCCCGCACGTACCTGGAGCAACGCCGTGACGGCACCCTGCAGCCGGAAGCCCTGGAGCCCATCGCCAACGGTAAGACCGGCGGCAGTGTGTCCACTGAATTCCGGATCACGGTGCACGGTGAAAGTTACGATATTCATGTGACCGGTGCCAATCCGGTGAGCGAGACCGAGCGCCGGTTCTACATGACAGTGGACGGCGTGCCCGAGGAAATTCAGTTGGAATCCCAGGGCGAAGCTTCTGAAAATACCCGCAAGGGTGGTCGTGCCAGAGCCACCGGAGAAGGCCAGGTGACCACCACCATGCCGGGCAACATCGTTGATGTGCTGGTGAGCGAGGGTGACGAGGTATCTGCCGGCGACGCGGTGCTGATCATCGAAGCCATGAAAATGGAAACTGAGGTTAAAGCCACCAAGTCTGGTATCGTCAAGGCGGTGAATATCTCGAAAGGCGACCGGGTAGCGCCTGGTGAGAGCCTGATCGAAATCGAATAACCAAACCCCCGGGACGATCATCCCGGGCACTCCATCGCAGTTGGGAGCACCCCCTCGAATGAAGTCGATCTTGCTGTCGTTAGCGGCCGTGTTATCGCTGGCGCCCGGACCGGTGTGGGCAAATGCCGACCGGGCCGTGGATCTTATTTCCCACCCTGTGGGCTACATCGCCATCGCGATTTTCGTAGTCGCGTATCTGTTGGTCATTCTGGAAGAACGGATTCACCTGGCCAAATCCAAGCCGATGCTGATCGCGGCAGGGTTGATCTGGATACTCGTGGCCCTGGCATACCGCGCCGTAGGCGCCAATGGCGAAGTCGAGGAGGCCATACGGCACAACTTCCTGGAGTACGCGGAGCTGTTCTTCTTCCTCCTGGTGGCGATGACCTACATCAACGCCATGCTGGAACGGGGTGTCTTCGACCAGTTGCGGATATGGCTGCTTGGCAAGGGCTTTGGTTACCGGCGCCTGTTCTGGATCACCGGTACCCTGGCGTTCTGACTGTCACCGGTCGCGGACAACCTGACCACGGCACTGATCATGTGTGCCGTGGTGATGGCCGTAGGTCGCGACAGCGCCAAATTTGTGTCCCTGTCCTGTATCAATATTGTGGTGGGCGCCAACGCGGGCGGGGCGTTCAGCCCGTTCGGCGACATCACCACACTGATGGTCTGGCAGAAAGGCATACTCCCGTTCCAGGACTTCTTCCAGCTGTTGCTGCCTTCCATCGTCAACTTCCTGGTGCCGGCGGCGTTGATGCATCTGGCTTTGCCGAAGGGCCAGCCGTCATCACCCGAGTCATTCGGGAACGTTATTCGCCCGGGCGGACTCGTCATCTGCGCTCTGTTCCTGCTGACCATCGCCACCGCCATCAGTTTTCATCAGTTCCTGCACATTCCACCGGTGTTCGGCATGATGACGGGGCTCGGTTACCTGAAGATTTTTGGGTTTTATCTCAAACGCCATGAGGAATATCACTGGAACGAGGGCTTTGAGTCCCCACCGGGAGATAGCTCGGGTGACCGCACCCAGGGGCGTCGTGCTTTTGACGTCTTTTCCCATATTGCCCGGTCGGAGTGGGACACTCTGTTCTTCTTCTACGGGGTGATCATGGCGGTCGGCGGCCTGGGCTTCATTGGTTATCTCGGCATGATATCGGCCACGCTGTACGGCGATCTGGGGCCCACCGTTGCTAATGTCATGATCGGAGTGATCTCTGCGCTGGTCGACAACATTCCGGTGATGTTTGCGGTGCTGACCATGAACCCGGCCATGCCGGATTATCAATGGCTGCTGGTCACCCTGACTGCTGGCGTTGGTGGCAGCCTCTTGTCCATAGGCTCTGCTGCGGGCGTCGCACTGATGGGACAGGCCAGGGGGCAGTACACGTTCCTCAGTCACCTGAAATGGACACCGGCGATTGCGCTGGGTTACGGGGCCAGTATCTGGGTGCATTTCCTGGTCAATGGCTGAGGTCCGGCGGCTGCTGGAAGCCGGCAAGTCCGCTGGCTTCCAGCAGCTCTGCGAACCGGATCGTCGTCAGGTCCATCCCCGGCGCACCGATGACCTGCACATTGAACGGCAACCCATCCGCTGTTCTTCCAATAGGTACGGAGGTAGCGGGCAGCCCGAGCAAGGTTGCCAGGGCAATCCAGCAGAACTGGTCCATGTACGCCCTGGGCTGACCTGCAACGGTGATCTGCCGCTTGAACACCGGATTGCTGTGATCGTGGCGAATGGCCGTGGTTGGGGTGATCGGCGTTAATAGCACATCGAATTCGTCGAACAGGGTAGTGATTTCGGCCCTCATCTTCTCCCGCATTTCGCTCCAGGCCATCCACTGGTGTACCGGCTGGTTCACGCCGCGGCCGTATTCTCCGATGAAGGCCGTGACAGGGCCAAACAGGTGTAGCCAGCGTTCAAGCCGGGAGATCCACATCATTTGCCGGCGTTGGGCCGGTTTCATGGACGTGCTGAGAAGGCTGCCCAGTAAGTTGAAATAGGCAGGCAGGATGTGTTCCAGGTTGAGCAGTTGATGCCGGGCTTCGGCAACCAGTGCTCCATTGCTTTCCAGTACCCGCCCGAGCTGTTGGTAGCCGTTCAGTAATTCATCGTCGATGGGGCACAGCGGGTCTTTTAGCCAAAGGCCAACGCGAGCCTGTTCCAGCGAATGGATGGTGGCCGGCGCCATGGCCAGTTGCCAGCTGTTGCGTTCCCGTTCTGCGGGGCCGGCAATCACGTTCAGCAGCAGCTCCAGATCCTTTGCCGAGCGCGCCAATGGCCCGCCTTCGGCCAGGTCTGGCCGTGACTCTGTGCCCGGAGGCCCTGGAATGTGTCCACGGAAGGAGACCAGGGCACGGGAAGGCTTGTGCCCGAAAACGCCGCAGAAATGCGCCGGTGTGCGGATGGAGCCCGCGAGATCACTGCCCACTTCCAACGGTGTCATGCCTGCCGCAAGCGCTGCGGCAGCGCCCCCGGATGAGCCGCCGGGGGTATGGGCCAGATTGTGGGGGTTGTTGGTGACACCGAAGAGCTTGTTGTAACTTTGGAGGTCGGTGGCGTAAATGGGGACGTTGGTCTTCCCCAGGATGATCGCACCGGCGTCTTCCAGGCGCTGGACCACGTCGGCGTGTTTTGTCGGGATGTAGTCTTTCAGCGCGGGTGCACCGGCGGTACAGGCCATGCCGGCAACCTCCCAGGTGTCTTTCAGGGTGAGTGGCAGCCCATGCAAAGCGCCCAGCGTCTCACCTTGTGCCCGTACCTCATCGGCTTGCCGGGCTTTTTCCAGGGCTTTCTCTTCATCGAGCGTCACCACGGCATTGATGGTGTCATTGCACTGGCGAATTCTGTTCAGGAAGGCCTGAGTGACGTCCACACTGGTTAGCTCCCCGTTTTTAAGGTCGCTAATCAATTCGGCGGCAGAACGGTAGTGCAGTGGTTCCATGAAAACCTCGATGTTGTTGGCAGGTTCAGCTCAGGTCAGTTCGCTACGCCAGTGTTTGACCCTGACCTGGCTTTTGACGGCATCCAGCACTTCGACAATCAGGTTGATCAGGGCTTCGTTGTGTTCGTCGTTCTCGTCTTCGTTATCGGGCGATGGCAGGAATACGTTGACGATGTCTTCGATGAACGCGTGGTTGGATGCGGAAGCAAGGTCTTCCAGAATCTGGTGAATCACGTTGGCGACGATGTCCCCCACGGCTTCTTCCAGGGTTTCCTGGATGGTTGGGCCGACGACAGGCAGGTACTTCAGCCTCGACAACTCCAGGTTCTGTTTGAGGGCGTTGTCGACGCGGGTTTCCAGGTAGCTTCGCAGGGCGCCGCGATTGGGGATGTACCCTTCCCGGGCTGCTTCCGCAACCCGTTGTGATACCCAGTCGGATAGCATTTCCCGCCTTGGGTAGAGGATGTCGTTCTGAATGCGCTCGAACAAGGGTGAGCCCTTGCGAATCTCGTCTTGAGCACCGGTGAGCACTTTGATGACGATGCGGTCGGAGAGCTCTTCCATGAAGGCTTCGTAGTAGAAGTTGAAGAACTGGAAGGCTCGGGTCTGGGTGACGTCGATCACTTTGTACTGGTGCAGCCGGTAGATGATGGAGATAACCCGCAGTATCCGCAGGAAGCGGAAGCTGCCAACGGGGATGCAGCCGATGATGTCGTACCAGTGGATGAACGGGTAGAAGTACCAGCGGTCGTAGACTTTGGCCTTGATGGCGTAGCCCCAGCGCACGACGAACTCGGTCAGGAAGATGCTGACGAAGATGAGGTCGTAGAACAGGAAGTTTTCGTGGATGGGGTGGTAGAGCTCTTTGACAAGCGGTGCGTGTTCAGCGAGCAGGTTCTGGACGCCGGTGAGGTTGTAGATGGAGTCGAAGATGATGAAGGCCAGGTTGATGATAAGCAGGCCTAGCATCAGGAAGTCTATGATGAACCAGATGAGTTGGTGGCTGGTTTTCAGGTTTTCTCGGTTTATCTTCAGCATTCATCAATCCAGGACTTCGAGTTTGGAGTCTGCAGCGGATGTATCGCTTCTCCCCAGACACGCCGTTAACCCATCCATGGGGGCTCGGCATTGCCATCCTTGGCAATGCACGGTCTGGGGAGAAGCGATACATCCGCTGCGATCAGGCTCTGAGATGCCCGCCCTCCTGTTGAGAAAAACGGGTTGCACCTGCCTGATTTTTCGACGCTTTCGTACAGGTTAGCTTATTTCAGCTCTGCCGACGACTTACCGAGCAGTCTCCTGGCGATGATCAGTAGCTGGATCTGTTGGGTGCCTTCAAAGATGTCGAGAATCTTTGAGTCCCTGGCCCATTTTTCCAGTAGTTCAGTTTCGCCATAGCCAAGGCTGCCGCAGAGTTCGACGCAGCGCAGGGTGACCATGTTGCCCACGCGGCCAGCTTTGGCTTTGGCGATGGAGGCTTCCTTGGAGTTGGGCAGGCCGTTGTCGGCCATCCAGGCGGCGCGGAGGGTTAGGAGCCGGGCCGCTTCGAGTTCGGCTTCCATCAGTTGCAGTTCGCGAGTGACGGCGGGTTGGGTCCAGGTCTGGTGGTGGTATTCCAGGTCGGTGCCGGTTAATGCGATGAGTTCGCGGGTTTTCTGCAGGGCGGCGCTGGCGACGCCTATGGCCATGCCGGCGACGACGGGGCGGGTGTTGTCGAAGGTTTGCATGGCACCGGCGAAGCCTTTTTCGACGCTGACGTCGGGGTCGCCCAGGAGGTTTTCTTTGGGAATGCGGCAGTTGTCGAAGCGGATGGCGGCGGTGTCGGAAGCGCGGATGCCAAGTTTTTTCTCCAGGCGTTCGACGGTCATGCCGGCGGTACCTTTTTCCACCACGAAGGATTTGATGGCGGCGCGGCCTTTATTGCGATCAAGGGTGGCCCAGACCACGACGGCGTCGGCACGTTCTCCGGCGGTGACGTAGATTTTTTCGCCGTTTAGGATGTATCCGTCGCCGTCTTCGGTAGCGGTGGTGCGGATGGCGGCGGAGTCGGAGCCGGCGCTGGGTTCGGTGATGGCCATGGCGGCCCAGGTGTTGCCCAGGCGGGCGAGTTGTTCTTCGTTGGCAACGGCGGCAATGGCTGAGTTGCCGAGGCCCTGTCGGGGGATGGACAGGGCCAGGCCGACGTCGCCCCAGCACAGTTCGGTCAGCCCCAGAACGGTTTTCATGTTGGTGCCGTTACGATTACCACCCCCGCCGTTGCTTTCGGAACGGGCCAGTTTTCCGGCGCCGGTGCCACCGTCGGCCGCGCCGTCGTTCATGCCGTCCATGATGGAGGCAAACAGGTCGAGTTCTTTGGGGTATTCGTGTTCCGCCCGATCGTATTTGCGGGATATTGGGCGAAACACCTCCCGGGCCACTTGTTGTGCCTGATTGATCAGAGGCGAAAATTTCTTCGGTATCTCGAGATTCATCAGAGGTGTCCTTACGTTTTGATCAGGCGTGAAGGCCGCCGCTCAGGGTGGAGATGGAGCGAAGGTCGCGATACCAGCGCTCGACCGGATGTTCCTTGACGAAGCCGTGCCCGCCCAGCAGTTGAACGCCGTTGGTGCCGATCTCCATGGCTTTTTCGTTGCACAGTAACCGGGCCAGGGATGTTTCACGGTGCGTTGATAAGCCTTGCTCCAGTCGGCTGGCGGCGCGCCAGGTGAGCATGCGCATGCTGTCGGTTTCTATGGCGAGGTTGCTGATCATGAACGCCACGGACTGGCGGTGGCTGATGGGTTCTCCGAACGCCTCCCGTTCGTTGCAGTAGGGGATAACATAGTCGAGAACGGCCTGTGATGTGCCGATGGCAAGTCCGCAGCGGAGCAACGAGCCGCAGTCCAGAAACGCCTCGTAGTTGAAATCGTCGTCGCCCAGCAGGGCGTCAGGAGACAGTTCAACGTTGTCGAGCCGCAACTGGACAGGCGCGGAGGCTCTCAGCCCCATGCCCGGGTCGGGCTTGGTCTGGAGGCCTGTCACGCCGGCTTCCACGATGAACAGCCGCGGTCGGCCATGCAGTTCCGCGGCAATCAATAGCAGGTCTGCCCTGGCGCCGAGGACCACGCTGCTTTTCAGGCCGTTGAGGGTGTAGCCGGTTGCGGTTTCGCTGGCGGTGGTCTGCAGCCTGTTCGGGTCAAACAGGGGCATGGGCTCGTCAATGGCAATGGTGGCTATGGGTGGCGCGTCGTCGCAGAACGCTGGCAGGTATCGGCTCTGCTGTTCCCCGGTGCCCCAGCGGGTGATGGCCTGGGCGACACTGAACGGCGACAGGAGTGCGGTTGCGATGCCCATGTCGCCCCAGGCCAGTTGTTCGGCAATCAGCACACTGGTCACGGGAGACTGATGTTCCGCCACGCCGCCAAAGGCTTCCGGTACTGCGTACAGGCCAAGACCAAGCTCGGATGTGGCCGCTGTGACGGTTTCAGATATTTCCCCGGCTTCATCCGCGTCTGAGGCCGCCGGTCTGATCCGATCCTCTGCCAGCCTGCGGAGCATGTCGGTGATCATCTGTTGGTCATCGGTCAGGGAGAGGTCGAACAGATCCCCGGGTATACGATTCGGCAATTGCTTGCGGGGCAGCCAGTTGTTCACGCGCTTGAACTCCCGGCCAGCGTAGGCAAGGGTGCGAAATCCGGCACGGGTGCCGTGATAGGCAGTTCTTTCCAAAGACTGACGCAGTCCCAGCCGGTCCAGCATGGGGTTGGCCGCAAGCCGATTCATCATCGACAGGGCGAGGCCGACGGGGGTGCGTGTCATACGTTCTCTCCTGGCCATACGTTCTCTCCTGGCTGGCGCCGCCCGTTTCCGGTTGTCCGGCGATCCGATGCAGTGGGTGTTACGCGATCATGGGGGCATCGGGCATCCTCGCCATTGGCATAGAGCGCATTACAGACAGGCAAGATGGTCAATTGCCATGGATTAAACGGACCGCTACCCGGTACACTCATACTGTCAACGCGCCTTTTCACCCACTTTCACTGAAGTAATGCTGCTTGATGTGTTCCCACATTAGACCTCTGTTTCTACGCCCTGTCGGGATCGTCTGGCTGATGATGCTGGCAACGCCAGGATTGACCTGGGCGCAGCAGGTGGAGGTCAACGTGGAGGGGGACTATCCGCAGCTTCAGGACAATGCGGAAGCTTTTCTGGGTGAGGTTGAGGGCCGCAGTGCCGGAAGCCTTAGACGATACGCCAGCACCGCCGAAGCACAAGTGGAAGAGGCGCTCCGTGCGCTGGGCTACTACAGCCCGATGATTCAGTGGGAAGTGGTCGAACAGCCCGGCGATGACGAAACACCTGCTCGCCTGGTATTGACCGTGCAGCCCGGCGAACCCATTCGCGTCCGTTCCCGGCAGGTGTCCATCGAAGGCCCGGCCAGTCGGGATCCCGATTTCGTGGGAACCCTACCGGAAAAGCCATCAGAGGGGGATGTGCTGAATCACGGCCAGTACAGCACGTTGCGGCAGACCATCCAGAACCGAGCCACCCGGCTGGGGTATTTTGATGGTGAGTTCACCACCCGCCGGCTGGAAGTCAACCCGGAACAGCACACTGCGGATATTTCCCTGGTCTTTCGCAGTGGCGTGCGATATCGCCTGGGCGAAGTGAGCTTCAAGGAAGGGCATGGCTTCGAGGAGCAGTTGCTTGAGCAATTCGTACGTTTTGAGCCCGGTGAGATCTATCACGCCGACAAGGTTGCGAGGCTAAGCGGCGACCTCTCCAACAGTGGTTATTTTTCCGGTGTGGACATTGACGCATCGCCTGGTAAAGCCGAGGACGGAGTGATACCCGTGTCGGTGGACCTGACCACTCGTCCTCCGCGCTCGGTTGCTGCCGGTGTCGGTTTCTCCACGGATGTGGGACCGCGTTTCAGCGGTAACTGGCGGGAGCACTGGATCAACCCCATGGGCCATCGCCGTGGCGCGCAGACGGAACTTTCGGCGCCGCGTCAAAACGTGGGCGCCTGGTACGAGTTGCCCCTTGATCCTCCCATGACCGATTCCATTCGCCTTTCCGCCGGCTATCAGCGGGAGGATATTGAGGACGTCGAGTCTGAGCTGCTTACCCTTGGCCAGCAGTGGAAACACCAGCTCGATAACGGCTGGTTGCAGGTTGCCTCGATCCGCTGGGAAGGTGAGCGTTTTCGCATCGGCGATGATGACCCCGAGCAGAGCAGTCTGTTGCTGCCGGGGCTTGGGTATTCGAAACTGCAGGCGGACTCGCCGTTGGATCCATCCCGGGGATATCGTATCCAGTTCGATGTGACCGGCTCTCACCGTGCCGTCATCTCCGATGTGGATATTCTCCATGCCAATGTTCTGGTAAAAGGCCTCTACACCCTGGCGGACAACCACCGTTTTCTGTCCCGGTTCCAGTTTGGTGGCGTGGCCACCAATCGCTTCTCGGATGTGCCGCCGTCATTGCGGTTCTTTGCCGGTGGCGACCAGACGGTGCGGGGGTATGGCTATGAGACGCTGTCACCCCGGAACAGCGAGGATGTGGCCATTGGTGGCCGTTACCTGATGGTAGGCAGTGTCGAGTATCAGTACGAGTTTACCGAAAACTGGCGGGTCGCGGCGTTTGTTGACGAAGGCAACGCCATGGATGACCTGTCGGACCCTCTGGCGACGGGTGCCGGCGTGGGCATTCGCTGGATCAGCCCGGTCGGGCCGCTGCGCCTGGACGTCGCCAAGGGCCTGGATCCCGAGTTTGGCGGTGAGTGGCGCGTTCACTTTTCCATGGGGCCGGAGTTATGAGCGACGAAGCGAAAACTCCAACACCAAAACGGTCAAAACGCCTGAGAAACGGGTTGTTGATAGCGCTGGCCGTTATTGTCCTGCTACCGCTGTTACTGCTTGGGGTGTTGGTGCTGGCGCTGCGTTCGGAAACCGGTACAGCCTGGGTGATTGATCAGGTTCCCGGCCTCGAGGTTGAGCAGGGGCAGGGTTCGTTGCTGGGGCAGTGGCAGGCAGCCTCCCTGACATGGCAAGGCTACGGTGTTGGGCTAAAGGTAGAGTCGCCAGTTGTTGACTGGTCGCCCACCTGCCTGTTCAACAAACAGCTCTGTCTGGAGCGACTCCTGGCGGACAGCATTGATCTGACTCTGCAGCCATCCGGCGAGCCCAAAGAAGACAGCGGTGATATCAGTCTACCCAGTGTCGACCTTCCGTTGGGGCTGGTGGTCCGGGACGTGAACCTTGGTCCCTTTACGCTCAACGATGCCAAGGTCTGGGACCGGCTCCAGCTCAAGGCTCAGGGTTCCGGTTCGGACTGGCATCTGCAGAACCTCGCCTTTGTTCGGGACGATATCAGCATTGATGCCTCCGGCAGGCTCCAGACCCGGGGCGACTGGCCGCTGGATCTGGAGGTTGGGCTGATGCTCCCGCCCCCATATGGCGCTGATTGGCAATTGGCACTCAATCTGACCGGGAGTGCTGCTGACCTGAGAGTTCAGGGCCAGAGCAGCGGTTATCTTGCCGCCACGCTGGCTGGCCGGGTGGCGCCGCTGGACAGCGCCCTGCCGGCGGAACTGACCGTTCGTTCCAGCCGGTTCGTCCCGGCGGAGGGGTTACCGAAAACCCTGGTGCTGACAGACACCGTGGTTGCCTTGAAAGGCAGCCTTGAGAACGGTTTCCGCTCGGACTCCCGCACCGTGCTGCCCGGATCGACAGGCGATATACCCTTGTCATTGAAGGGGTTGGTGACTACAGAGGGTCTCGATGGATTGGAGCTCGTGTTGACCGGCCCCGGGAATAATGAGGCTGAGACGGGCCGCCTCCTCGTCACCGGCAACGTGAGCTGGGAGCAGGCGCTTCAGGCAGACGCCAAGGTCAGTCTCGACGCTTTTCCCTGGTACAGCCTGATTCCGGATTTTGAGCAGCCGCCGGTCACATTGCGCCAATTCAACGGCGACGTTCAATACCAGGGGGGAGCCTATCAGGCGAGCATTGACGCCAGTGTCAGCGGCCCCATGGGCGACGCCGATATGGCGGGAGATCTTGAGGGTGACCTGGAGTCTGTTGCGTTGACGAACCTGCGCGTCAATACCGGCGCGGGTTTTCTCGGCGGCCGTGCGGACGTGGCGTTCGCTGATCAGTTGTCCTGGGATGCAAGCCTGACGCTGGACAGTTTTAACCCCGGTTTCTGGCTCCCCGCCCTGGAAGCGAGCTTGAGCGGCGACGTGGATACCAGCGGACGTCTGCAGGAGGAAGGAACGCCTACGCTGCAGGCAAAATGGGACCTTTCCGGGAGTTGGCAGGCCAATGAGGCGCTGATACGAGGTGCGCTGGACAGTGATGCCGGTAACTGGACATTGTCGAACCTGGAGCTTGAGGTAGGGGACAACCGGGTGACCGGCCAGGGCCGATGGGGGCAACAGATTAACGGCAACCTGGAACTGAACCTGCCTGCGCCGGAAACCTTCCTGCCGGGGCTGGCAGGTTCGGTCAACGGTACGGCATCGGTTTCCGGCACCGTGGACCAACCCCGTGGCAAGGTAACACTCACTGGCAGCGACCTGGCATGGCAGGATCAATTGAGTCTGTCCAGCCTGGACCTGACGGCCACGCTACGCGAAGGGTTCAACATCCAGGCGGATCTTCGGGGAAAGGAAGTTCGGTATGGCGAACAGCTACTGGAAGACTTGTCGCTGGCACTGACGGGAACTCGGGATGATCACCAACTCAGGCTAAACGCCCGCCACAAAGAGGCTGAGTTGTCGCTGTTGCTGGCCGGAGACGCCTCGGAAAGCTGGAATGCCTGGGTGGGTGCGCTTGAGCAGGGGCAAATCAGTGTGCCTGCCCAAGGCCAGCAATGGACCCTGTCAGAGTCCGCGGCCCTCGAGTATACCGAAGCGGGCAAGCTCACGTTGGGACAGCACTGCTGGCAGTGGCAACAGGCGTCTGTCTGTGCCGAGGACCAGACTCTGCTCCCGACTCAAGATATCGCCTATCGCATTGAAAATTTCCCGACCACGGCACTCTCCCCGCTGTTGCCGGACACCCTGCGTTGGGACGCAACGCTGAATGCTGACCTGCAAGTGGTCATGACGGAAGATGGGCCGGATGGTGAAGTATCCATCGATGCCGGTTCCGGTAAGTTTGAAGTGCAGGTGAGGGACGAATGGGAGAGCCTGAGCTACAACACCTTCACCACCCGCCTGAGTTTGAAGCCGAATGTGGCGGAGCTGGACCTGCAGTTGCAGGGGCCCGATATTGGTAATCTCTCTGTCGGCATGTCGGTCGACCCGGATAGTGATGCCCGTGAAGTCGATGGGCAATTCAGCATCGAAGGCCTGGATATCGCCATGGTTGGCATATTTGCCGGGCTGGAGGTTGTTGAGGGAGAGCTCAATGGCGAGGGGACACTGTCTGGGCCGCTAATGAAGCCAGCTGTAAACGGCGAGCTTGCGCTCTCTGGCGGTCACATTGCCGATCCACGGTTACCGATTCCGCTTGAGGATCTGGTGGTCAGCCTGGAGTTGAAAGGATATAGCGCGGATTTGTCCGGACGTTGGCGCAGCAATGAACGCGGAAGCGGCAACATAGAAGGGTCGTTGGCCTGGGAGGCGGAACCGTCGGTGGAAGTGCGGCTGACCGGTGACCGTTTGCCCTTCAATTACGAGCCGTACGCCCAAGTGGAGCTGGTGCCGGATATCACTATCGCCTACGAAGGCGGCGATCTGTCGGTTTCCGGTAACCTGAACGTACCCCGGGGCACGATCGAAATTCGCGAGCTGCCCGCCCAGGCCGTGTCCGTATCCGAGGACGAGGTTATCGTCGGTGCTGAGGAGAAGGAAGGCGGGCTCCGCACTCTCAATATGGACGTCACTGTCGTGGTCGGTGAGGACGAGGTCAGCTTTAGTGGTTTCGGTGTCACCGGTAACCTTGAGGGGACACTGCGTATCGGCAACAACCTGGATACCCGAGGTGCCCTGCAGCTTGTTGAAGGCCGGTATGAGGCCTACGGTCAGGAGCTCGACCTGCGCCGGGCCAGGCTGGTGTTTGTGGGGCCACTGTCAGAACCGTACCTGGACATCGAGGCAGTGCGGCGTGTGGACAACGTGGTGGCCGGCATCCGCCTCAGCGGCCCGGTGAGCTCGCCCCGGACCGAAGTGTTTTCTGAACCGGAAATGCCTCAGACCGATGCGCTCTCGTATGTGATCCTCGGCCGGGCACCGCAAAGTCGTGGTGATGAGGGGCAAATGAGCAGGGCAGCCATATCGCTGGGGCTGACTCAGGCTAACAAGGTAACCCAGGGTATTGGCGAGGAATTCGGAATACGCAATCTGACGCTGGAGGCGGAAGGCTCAGGGGATGAATCGGCAGTAGTGGCCAGTGGTTACCTGACGGATGAACTCAGCATCCGCTACGGTGTCGGCATCTTCCAGCCCATCACCACGGTGGCGCTACGTTACGATATCGGACGTTACTTCTATCTGGAGGCTGCCAGTGGCCTGGCAGCCTCCCTGGATATATTCTATACGCGGGACTTCTGAGCGGGTGATTTACTCCAGTTCAAAAGTCGCGCTAACCCGGGCCTCCAGTTCACGGGAACCGACCGCTGAGACAGCGTCCGAGGCGCCTCGCATTTCCGCCATCATTGGCATCGGGGGTTGATGGCCACCATCGACGTTAATGGTCATCACCTCTCCGCACTGTTTGTCCAGTTCCCGGGCAACAAATTCGCAGCGTGATTTCGCATCTGCAATGGCGCCCGCCAGGGCCTGTTTGCGCAAACCGACTTCATCGGAATGAAAAAACTGATGGGGACCGACGTTGTAGTCCATACCCAGTGATTGCGCCTGTGCAAGAATCGGGTTGAGCAGAGAGAGGTCATCGATGGTGAAGCTGACCGTTTGTGAAGCCACGGCCACTCGTCGGGGCTCCTCGTGACGCTCTGGTGATGGAATCGAACGGCTGTAAAGGTTCAACGAGGCGTCGCTGTAGGATTTGAGCCGGTCGCGGAAGTCCTCGATGCTCTCCCGCCACTTCTCCATCTGCTCGTTGACTTCCTCAGTGGCCGTCTCGGGAAGCTTGTGCTCGGCGCGGGCGGTGAACTGCAGCCGTGCGCTGTCTGGCGTATACTTGACTGAGGCCTGACCGCTCAGGCTGACTTCTGCTGCTGATGCGCCCAGGGGAAACAGAATCAGGGCCGTGGAGGCCAGCAGGTATCGATGGACGTTGTGGAACATAGTTGGATCTCCATGTTATTGCACGAGAATCAGGTCAGGTTGACGCCCCGGGAGCGTGATATCCTGTTCAGGCTGACCGGGAGCGACCCCCATTATGTGACCACCCGCGAGCAACTGAAAGAGTGGGCGGCCCGTTATTTGACGGCTCTGCCCGACGACGCTCGGGAAATTCGTGAAATTAAGGCCGTGTTGCAGCGTTATCTGCCAATTTGAGCGGTATTCTCATCATCTTCTCCGGCGGCTTCGACGGGTTCATCCAGCCGAATCAGCTTCCTGTCTTCCGCAGCCTGCACGAAATGGCTGAAAATCCGCCGGTGGCCGCCATGATAAAGCAGGTACTCCGGGTGCCACTGGATGCCCATTAGCCATTGCCCACGTGTATTTTCTATCGCTTGCACAAACGAGTCGTTGTCCACGGCAACAACGCGGAGATGTGTGCCCAGTTTTTTGATGCTCTGGCTGTGGATGCGGTTCGCGCCAATCACCGGGCTGCGCATCACCTCTCCCAGGCGGCTGTCACTGACGACCCGAACAGTCTGTAGCGGTAACAGTAACGGCCGGTGGCGGGTGTTCACCCGCAGAGGTGTCACGTTCTGGCACAAAGATCCGCCGCGAAAAATATTGATAAACTGGGCGCCGCGGCAGATACCCAGTACCGGGATGTTCAATTCTTCAGCACGGGACAGCAGACGAACATCGGTTTCGTCGCGGCGCACGTCATACCGGGCGGTGACCTGGGGAGTCTGGCCGTACCGCGAAGGGTGCACGTGGGTACCACCGGAGAGCACAAGGCCGTCGAGCAACGAGACGTCCACCTTCGAACCCGGGCGGATAAAATGGGTTCGCGCACCGTGGAGGCGCAGCGCGAAGGTGATCAGCCGGTGGGCGAGGCTGCGGCGTGCCGGGCCGCTGATGCCAATCGTAAGGCCCGGATGTTCAGGCTTATCTACCGGGCTTTCAGACATAGTTCCCGGACCGAAGCCACTGGTCAGACGTGTCTAACCAGCTGTGGGTCAGGTTATGGAGGCTCAGTTTGCGACTGTTGCGAAACTCCGTAACCAGTTTCGATAAGTCATCAGCGTTGGCCACCAGTTGTTCCAGCACAATCCAGTCATTCCAAACCGTGGAAAAATGCCAGTCAGGGTTATCAATGTCGCAGTCGGGTAGCCGGTAATGCAGCGTTGGCCGGCTTTTGATGCGCTCATCCTCCACATATTCTGCGAGCAAATCGCTGTTCAGGTGTGCGAACAGCGGGAGCAGGTCCAGGGCCTTGTTGCGGGTTGGATTGTAATGCAGGTAGTCCCGCATTAATTGCTCCATGTCCGGCGCATAATCCTCTGAAATCAGAAGGTCAATGTAGGTGCTGCTCCAGGGCTCAATGTAGCTGGTCAGCTTACGGCTGAAATCGATCTGGTGGCGTGCCTTCAGCCACTCGTAGAGCGCAGCGAAGGCCCGCAGGTAGCGCACCAGCGTTGTGGCTCTGAGGTCCGGTAGCTCCGGGTTCAATTGCAAACCAAAGGCATAGTAGAGCGCCTCCCGGCTGCCGAGTGCGCCTGCTCTTCGCAGCTCATCGCAAAGTGTCTCTATGCGTTCCAGGTTACTGAAAGCCAGCGGAGGGCTGACGATCTCCAGGGGCACGATTTTCTCGGCGGCTGCGTCGATCACGCTCATGGCCTGGCCGCCAAGTTCCCTGACGGACTCGGGAAGACGCTCGTCGGCCAGATCAAGGTCCTTTATCGGGTCCGAATCCAGTTCGATGGTAAAGTCACCGAGTTCCGTTTCAACCTCGGACACATAGCGCGCAACAGACTTTCCGGTACCTCCCAGCAGTTTTGCGGACAGCGAGACGAGATCTTCGTAACCGAGGCCGGACAACTCAATTTCAACGCCAACTCTGCGTTCCTTGCCATCATCCGTCTTGAGGATGTCCGGTAACCTACATCTGTTGCTCATTCAGGCGACTCCCTATCTTGGTTGCGATTACCTTAACACAGTCATACGTCAGGGCGTGGTGGACGGGCCACCCAGTGCGGCTCAAGGAAAAATTGCGTTTACAGGGTTTACACTGGATAAAACACTGTATATAGTCAAATCACTGTATATAAAAACAGGGCGAACCGGGGCAACCTAAATGAAGCTGACAGCTAGGCAGACACAGGTACTGGATATTATTCGTCGCTACCTTGACGAGACTGGGTATCCGCCGACCCGTGCAGAAATCGCGGCGGAACTTGGGTTTCGTTCTGCCAATGCCGCAGAAGAACATCTGCGGGCACTGGCCCGAAAAGGCGCCATCGAGATGGTGCCGGGAGCCAGCCGGGGAATACGTCTTCCCGATGTAGAGGCTGATCTTGGTTTGCCAGTGATCGGTCAGGTGGCGGCCGGTAGCCCCATACTGGCCCAGGAGCATATCGAAGACCATTGCACCCTGCAGCCTGAATTTTTCTCGCCCTCGGCGGATTATTTGCTCAGGGTACGCGGCATGAGCATGAAGGACATTGGCATCCTTGACGGCGACCTGTTGGCGGTGCACCGCACCCACGATGTGCACAACGGACAAGTGGTTGTGGCGAGGGTAGGTGAGGAAGTCACGGTCAAACGGTTCCGTAAGGAAGGCTCGAAAGTGTACTTGATCGCCGAGAACGAGGAATTCGAACCCATAGAAGTGGATCTGACAGAACAGGAACTCTTCATTGAGGGGCTCGGCGTCGGGGTCATACGGCGCTCGGACCTTCACTGACACCCCCAGGGTGTCCGGACATATCCGGCTGTGTTTCGTTGAGTGTTGAACACCGCGGGCGCGGCTTAACGGCAGGTGAGGCTTATCATGGAACAACTCAGCTTTAATCAGAATCTGGCTTATGCTCACAGAGGCGGCAGGTTTGTCGGTTCAGAGGTTGCCGGTATGAGCGACCATGATACCGTCAGGGCGCCTGCTGTCAGGAGTCGCCCAGCCAAACCGGCAGGTAATGTGACCGAAATCATTTTGCCCGAAGGGCAGGTTGAGAACTTCCAGCTATTGCTACCGATGCTTACGCAGTTGAATCAGGAGAAGCGTTGGTTAGCCTGGATTGATCCGCCCCAAAGCCTTGTCAGTAAGTGGCAGACCATGCGTGGCATCGTTGCAGGCGAACTGTTGGTGTTGAGGTCTACTCCTGACTACCCAGCCGGGGAGCTTGCCGAGCGAGCACTGAGCGCAGGCACCTGTCACGCTGTGGTCATGTGGACCCACAAGCTCGGGCGCGAAGCGCTCGCGTCACTGGAGCAGGCTTCGGCTCGGGGTAACAGTCATGGTGTGGTGCTGCGCCAGCGCTGATCGTCAATGAAGTGTGTAGGAGGGCCGGATGTCCTGAGTGTCCGGCTCTTCGTCTTCCCAGTCGATATCATGGGCAACGTTACCGACGGCCTCAATACCGGCTGCAATCATGGCCTTGGCCACGTTCATATCCCGGTCTTCCATCATCTCCCTGGCTTCCGTCGAAAATGATATCTGGACCAGTGGTGCACTGTCGTCGTCGATGCGGCGAAGCGCATAGTCTCCGTTGCTCAGTTGTACAATCTCGAAAAACGATGGTGACATTAAGTTAGCCTTTCAGTTCATTCCTGTTGGGTTCGGCAACGCCGTGGTTCATTACCATTCGCTGTGCCGATCCTCGAGGATATCGATAAAGTGTTTCATCGCGCCCAGAGTGGTTTCCAGAGCCTGCTTTGAGCGATCCGGGCCGGTGTCAACTGCAACCGCAATCACGTTTTCATTGCTGACCGTTTTTCGGGTCACCGGGGGATTGCCCTGATGACGCTCAAGCTGCTCGAGATGACTCCACCAACTCCGCCCGTCACTGGCCAGCTGCTCCAGTTCTGTCATTTCCGGGCTGTGGGTTCCGATCAGCTCATCCAGTGCCTCAAGGTCATCAGGCTGGCTATGTTTGTGCTGATACACCCTGGCGATCATTACCAGCGTCAGTTTTCGAGCCCTCAGCCCTAGCTCTATGCTGCCTTGCAGCAGCGCTTCTTGCGTTGGAACGCTGTCGCTGTGCTCCAGCTGCCCCAACAGGTTGCGAGCCAGGAATATTTTCTGGGAAACCAATGAATGCCACTGCGAAGCCATGGTAGTACCTGAGAGCGGTTCACTGCTGTGCGATGAATTAATCGCCAACTATAACATTTTTCATTGTGAATTTCTCCTCCCACCGTTGGTTTGGTGGTTTTGACAAGAAACTACAAAGATTCACTTGAAACGGTCGTTTGAATTTGGCAAAAAGGCGCCCCGATTGAATAACATTTGATCGCCTGTTGTTGTTTCCGGCGTAGGCATGCCAAACCGCGAATGATACATGGGTTGATCGGTTACCTTGGAGGTAGAAGGGAATGCGGAACCAATGGGTCACGGGTTTTACAGTGGCATTGTTTGGGTTGTCAGGCGTTGCGTTGGCAAAGGTCAGTGAATCCGAAGCTCAGCGGCTGGCTAGCGAGCTGACTCCAGTTGGAGCTGAGCGGCAGGGCAATGCCTCTGGCAGCATTCCGGCGTGGACAGGTGGGCTAACCAAGCCGCCCGCTAGTTGGAAACCGGGGCAGGTGGAAACCAACCCGTTTCCCGAGGATGAGCCTCTGTTTGTTATTACCGGCGCGAATGTGGATCTATATCGCGACAAGCTGACCGACGGACACATCCGTATGCTTGAGCAGTATGGCCCGGAATTTGTGATGCCGGTGTACCAGACCCGTCGTACCGCGGCCTTCCCGGAAGATGTGTACGAAAAGTCCCGGGAGAATGCCCGCAGCGCGGAACTTCTGGCGAACGGAAACGGTGTGCGTGACACCATCATGACCAGCCCCTTCCCGATTCCAAAGAATGGCCTGGAGGTGATCTGGAACCACATCCTGCGTTATCGCGGAGAGGAACTGTCGTTCCGTAGCGCTTCAGCGACGCCCCAGGTGAACGGTTCCTACAACCAGGTTGTTAACCAGTACGACTATTACTTTGCCTACAGCCGCCGCGGCGCGAACCTCGCCGATATCGATAACAAGATTTTTTACCTGAAAACCGACACCATCGCGCCATCCAGTCTCGCGGGCACCATCACTCTGGTTCATGAAACCCTGGATCAGATTCGCTCACCCCGGCTCGCGTGGCGATACGATGCCGGCTCAAGGCGGCTGCGCCGGTCACCGAACCTGGCCTATGAAACCGATCTGCCGAACTCTTCATCCCTCCGCTCGGTTGATCAGAAAGACATGTACAATGGCGCCCCTAACCAGTACGACTGGGAGCTGAAAGGCAAGCGTGAGATCTTCGTGCCCTACAATGCCTACAAGCTTCACGACGCGGATGTCCAGCCGGACGATGTCATTCGGCCACAGCACATCAACCAGGAGTTGGCCCGATACGAGCTACATCGGGTATGGGTTGTCGAAGCGAAACTGCGGACCGGTATCAGTCATATCTATTCCCGCAGGGTGTTCTACGTCGACGAAGATAGCTGGCAGATTCTTGCCACGGAGGAGTACGACAGCAATGATGAACTCTGGCGGGTGTCCGAAGCTCACAACATCAGCTACTACAGTGAGCCGGTATTCTGGACTACCATGGAGATGACTTACGATCTGAACGCCCAGCGGTATTACATCGATGGTCTGGATAACGGCTTCCCCGCCTATGATTTCGAGCCAGGCTTCCGTGGTAATCAGTTTTCTGCCTCGGCAGCCCGGAGAGCAGCCCGCCGCTGATGACTGGCAGCCCCGGGCCGGTTGAGGCACGGGGCGCTACCGGACCGTTTTCAAGGAGATGCAATTATGTCGGTACCGGAACAGCTAGAGGCAGTGGATACCCTGGTTGAACACCTGAAGACCGCGCTTGCGGAGAAGAACTGGGACGAACTGTCCCGTCTGAATGAGCTGGTCAAACCGACGATCGAGCCAGTTATGGCGGCCCTTGAGGCCGGCGAGCTGAGCCCTGAGCCAGTCAGGGAAAGGCTGGCAGCCCTGCAGACATTCTGTGATCGTGCCAATATTTCGGCAAATGAAGCCAAGGCGGAAGCCCAGAAAGCGCTGAAAGGGGTGAACCAGAACCGCAGCGCGGCAAAAGCCTATCAAAACGTCTCGTTAAATCGGCCAAAATAGCGTCATAAAATTGACTCAGGCCCACTTACAGTCTTAAATACCGCACAAATCCCCGCAAGAGATTCGTTTGGATGTCGAAGAATAACAAGGTGCTGGTGCTCAGCGAGGACGATGCGAAAAGACGTGACATTTCTACCATTCTTGAGTTTATCGGCGAAGAGGGCATTGTCGTTGGGGCCGATGCCCATTCACTGCTGAGCAGCGGTGACGCTGAGGATCTGGAGTCAATTTCCGTTGCCGTTGTTAACGGCGAGGACGATGGCGTGACCGCAGTGATTTCAACCGTGTGCGAGGTCGCTCAGGGGGTGCCTTTGCTGTTGGTTGGCGACCCTGATCTGGCGGGCCTCTCCGACGACGAGACAAGCCGGGTAATTGCCCGCATGGAATGGCCGCTTAACTACACCAAATTCGTGGACTCGCTCTACCGTGCACAGATCTACCGGGATCAGTTTGCACGTTCCCGTGAACGGGGACAGCAACGTGGTCTACAGCTTTTCCGTAGCCTTGTTGGTACGAGTCGAAAAGTGCAATCGGTACGCCAATTAATGGAGCAGGTGGCCGACAAGGATGTGAGTGTGCTGATTACTGGCGAGTCGGGAACGGGCAAGGAAGTGGTGGCGCGAAACCTCCATTACCATTCCTCTCGTCGCGACAAGCCCTTCGTGCCGGTCAACTGCGGTGCCATTCCAGCGGAATTACTGGAAAGCGAATTGTTCGGGCACGAGAAGGGCGCGTTCACCGGCGCGATCACGTCGCGGGTAGGTCGGTTTGAAATGGCCGAGGGGGGCACCCTGTTTCTAGACGAGATCGGCGACATGCCGTTGAACATGCAGGTCAAGATTCTGCGGGTTCTGCAGGAACGCACTTATGAGCGTGTTGGCAGTAACCGGACTCAGTCAGCCGACGTCAGGGTCATTGCCGCGACTCATAAACATCTCGAAGACATGATTGAAACGGGCGATTTCCGTGAAGATCTCTATTACCGCCTGAACGTTTTCCCCATTGAAATGCCCGCTTTACGTGACCGGGTGGAAGACATTCCGCTGTTGATCAATGAATTGATTTCGCGGATGGAGAAAGAAAAGCGGGGCTCCCTCAGGCTGAACTCGGCTGCGATCATGAGTCTTTGCCGCCACGACTGGCCCGGGAATGTTCGCGAACTGGCGAATCTGGTGGAGCGGTTGGCGATTATGCACCCCTACGGTGTCATTGGGGTTCAGGAGTTGCCCAAGAAGTTCCGTTACGTGGACGATTACGACGAGAACCGGCCAGTGGAAGACTCCGGTATGCCCTCTGGCATTCCCGGGCTGGTGGGGCTGGATGCGCCGGCTCTGCTGCCGGTGAACGGCATCGACCTGAAGGACTACCTGTCCAATCTTGAAAGGCAGTTGATTCAGCAGGCGCTGGATGAAGCCGGAGGAGTAGTGGCCCGGGCAGCCGAAAAGCTTCGGATTCGTCGAACGACGCTGGTTGAGAAGGTCCGGAAGTATGGACTTCGGGATGAGGAGTCCGAGGAGAGCTGATCAATCCCCCAAAGAATCGGTTTCTGATGGCGTCAAAGGTTTGTAACCTTCGGCGCCATCGCTGTTTTTAGGCGACGGAAACCCGTCGTATGCCTTTCCTCTGTTTTTCCTTCCTGTTGAAAAATAAACAAAATTTAAAGTTGGCACAGTGCTGGCTTAGTCTCGTCCAAACGATCCATCCGATTGGTACGGGCCGGGGGTTAGTCCGGTCAGAGGGCGAGTTTATGAGTCAGTTACAGTTTGTGGGTTTGTCGTCAGCAAAGGCGTCTGCCAATGCGGCTGCCGATGTCAATGACAAGGTGACGGCGTTGTTCCCGGAGCAGGACGATGAGGCTGTGGGGACAGCGTTGGAGCTGTTTAATCAGATGTCCCGACAGATCACTGATTCCTACCGCACTCTTGAGTCCCGTGTTAATCAGTTGTCCGGGGAGCTGTCCGCGGAATCCCAGCAGCGCCAGGCGGAGCTGGAGCAGAAAGAGGAGCTGGCAGACCGGCTCTCGACGCTTCTGCATGCGCTACCGGCCGGGGTTGTGGTGCTCGACAGCCAGGGGGTGGTGACGCAGACCAATCCGGCGGCGATCACGTTGTTGGGGGAGCCTCTTGGTGGAGAGCGGTGGGTGGATGTTATCCGCCGCTGTTTTGCGCCCCGCCGCGACGATGGCCACGAAGTGTCACTCAAGGATGGCCGTCGTGTCAGTATTGAAATTCGTACCATGGAAAACCAGCCGGGGCAGTTGATCCTGCTGACGGACCTGACTGAAACCCGTCATTTGCAGTCTCAGCTCGCCCATGCCCAGCGGCTTTCCGCCATGGGCAAGATGGTGGCCTCCCTGGCTCATCAAATTCGTACACCGCTGTCGGCTGCCATTCTGTATGGCGGGCACCTCAGCCAGGAAGACCTGGACGAGGAGATGCGTCAGCGTTGTGCCTCACGGTTGATGTCCCGCTTGACGCACCTGGAGCAGCAGGTGCGTGACATGCTTATTTTCGCCCGGGGCGAGACGCGGTTGGCAGAGGAATTGTCTGCCGACACCCTGGTTCAGGCGCTGGCTTCCGCGCTGGAAGGATTGAAGCTCCCTGCCGGTGTGTCGGTGGGGTTGAGTGACCAGGTCAATAGCGCCGCGCTGATGTGCAATCGTGATGCTCTGGTGGGTGCCTGTACCAACCTAGTGAACAACAGCGTGGAGGCCGGGGCGACGAACGTTGAAGTTGCCGTTGTGTCCGTTGACGAGGAACTGGTGGTGCGCGTGAGTGATAACGGTCCTGGGTTTACCACGGAGCAGGCAAGTCAATTGCTGGAAGCGTTCTATACCACCAAATCCCACGGCACCGGCTTGGGCCTCGCCGTGGTCCAGGCGGTGGTGAAAACGCACCAGGGTCGTTTCTCGATTGATGCGCCTGCCGCCGGAGGTGCTGTTGCCATCATTTCCCTGCCATTGATGCGTTCGTTGTCGACGGGTGACCGTCGGCAGCAGCCATCAAAGAATGACTGATCGGAGGCTATTATGGCCAAAGCCCAAATTCTGATTGTTGAGGATGACCAGGATCTTCGAGAAGCGCTGGTTACCACCCTTGAGCTGGCAAAGTTTCGCGTGCGTGAAGCCGCCAATGCGGAGCAGGCCCTGGCGAAGCTGGCTGAGTCGCCGGTGGATATGGTTGTCAGTGATGTGAACATGCCTGGAATGTCCGGTCACGATTTGCTGCATGAAATACAAAGACGGTACCCCGGCCTGCCGACCATGCTGATCACCGCCTATGGTCAGATCAGCCATGCGGTGTCCGCGATGCAGTCCGGTGCCATCGACTACCTGGTCAAACCGTTCGAGCCATCAGTGCTTGTGGATGCGGTGACCAGAGTGGTCGGCGGCGGCCGCCAGAAAAGTGTCGACCAGCCCGTTGCGGAAGATCCGATCAGCAAACGGATGTTCCAACTGGCGGCGAAGGTGGCAGCCAGTGACTCGACGGTGATGATTTCCGGGGAAAGTGGAACCGGTAAAGAGGTGTTGGCGCGCTATATTCACCAGCAGTCTCCCAGGTCAGACCAGGCGTTCGTGGCGATCAACTGCGCGGCAATTCCCGAGAATATGCTGGAGGCCATCCTGTTTGGCCACGAGAAGGGTGCCTTTACCGGTGCGGTTGCATCCTCCCCGGGCAAGTTCGAGCAGGCCAACGGTGGCACCATCCTGCTGGATGAGATTTCGGAAATGGATCCTGGCCTGCAATCCAAGCTGTTGCGGGTGCTGCAGGAGCGCGAGGTTGAGCGGGTCGGTGGTCGCAAGACCATCGCCCTGGATGTACGGGTTATTGCCACCACCAACCGGGATCTGTCCGATTACGTGCGGGAAAACAAATTTCGTGAAGACCTGTACTACCGGCTGACGGTCTTCCCCATGCACTGGCAGCCACTGCGCGAACGTACACTGGATATCATGCCGCTGGCGAATGCATTGCTGAAAAATCATTGCCGCAAGATGAAATTGACCGGCGTGACCTTCGCGCCCGACGCCAGAGATGCGCTGATGGGTCATCAATGGCCGGGCAACGTTCGCGAGCTGGACAACGCGATACAGCGGGCGCTGGTCTTGCACCAGGGGAATGTCATCCATGCTGGTGACCTTTGCCTGGAACTCGGAATTACCGGGCGTATGGAAAGTGGCCCCGCCGGCACGACATCTCCGGCCTCTCCACACCCAGTCGTTTCCGAATCCGGGGCTGAGTCACCTGATCGGGACGCTCAGGATACCTATGCTGAGGAAAGCCTGTCGGGTCTCGGAGCGCTATCTTCCACGTCACTGGGTGATGAAGTCCGACAGCGTGAATTCCGGATTATCATCCAAACGTTGAAAAAAGAGCGTGGTCGACGCAACCGGGCGGCGGAGCAGTTGGGTATCAGCCCGCGCACGCTCCGATACAAACTGGCCCAGATGCGCGATGCCGGCATCGATCTGGATGCAGAGCTGGCCGCCGCCTGACCACAGCCAACAGGCTCCTTCGTTCGGCACCCAAGGGTGCCGTTTTTTGTGCCCACGTCAAAAGACCGTCGCTGTCTTTCGCCTTTCTCTCCGATTGTTAATTAACATTATGAAAATTAACAAATTAATTATGTTGGCCTGCGGTTTGCTTTGACCTGTTCAGATATGTCCAGGTCAATGGCTTGCCCATTTATACGGCGGGCCGGGAGAGTGAATCATGGTTCAGCGTGCTGACATCAACAGTGTCCTTTCAGAAATTCGCAATATGCGCTCGCAGATGATGGAGAATCAGCGGGTTGAACAGGACAACAACATTCGCGGACGGATGGACGGGCCGTCCAAGGTCCAGGAAACCTCCGACACTCCCAAATTCAGCGACATGCTCAGCCAGGCTGTGGGTTCTGTGAACGAACTCCAGCAAACATCCAGTGATATGAAGACGGCGTATGAAATGGGCGATCCGAACATGGATATCTCCCGCGTCATGATCGCGTCTGAAAAAGCATCCATCTCCTTCGAGGCATTGACCCAGGTCCGTAACCGGGTGGTGAAGGCCTACGAAGACATCATGAATATGCCGGTTTGATAGCGGAGCGGACCCATGGCCAGCGTACCTGCTGAAACCTCATCCTCGAATATGCCCGCGGCGCGGGGAGACGATACCGGCGAGAGCCGTAGCGACCTGATTTTCGGCTTCAACCGGTTGAACCTGCTGCGACAGGTGGGCCTGATGGTGGGGCTTGCCGCCAGTGTTGCCCTTGGCGTTGCCGTGGTTCTCTGGGCCCAGGAGCCCAATTACCAGCCTGTGGTGGGGGATATGTCCGGCTACAACCCACAGGATGTCACGACCATTCTTGATGCCAACAACATCGACTACCGTATGGATCCACGCACAGGCGCATTGCTGGTGCCCTCCGATGAGGTCTATAACGCCCGCCTGAAACTTGCAGCAGAGGGCGTGACGGACGAGCAGACCATGGGCTACGAACTGCTGGACCAGGACCGTGGCCTTGGAACCTCTCAGTTTATGGAAACCATCAGTTTCCGCCGTGGCCTGGAAGGCGAGCTGGCACGAACGATTGGCAGCATGCGCACGGTTCGTGCCGCTCGGGTTCATCTGGCGATTCCGGAGCGCTCGGTGTTTGTCCGCGACGCGCGCACGCCGACAGCGTCCGTGTTCCTTGAAGTAATTGCCGGTCGTCGCCTGGAGCAGGAGCAGATTGCCTCGATCGTGAACCTGGTTGCCGGCAGCATTCCGGAAATGAGCAAGGACAATGTGACCGTGGTCGACCAGAGTGGAAACCTGCTCACCGGTCGTGAGGACGGCGGTGACAGCCAGCAGATTGAAGACCAGTACGATTACACCTCCCGCGTTGAGGATCGCCTGGCTCGTCGGGTTGCCTCCATGGTCAGGCCGGTGGTGGGCGACGGTCGTTTCCGTGCGGAAGTGACGGCGGATCTCGATTTCTCCTCGGTGGAACAGGCTGAGGAGCTGTTCAATCCCGAACAGCAAGCTGTGCGCAGCGAGCGCCAGATGTCCGAGCGGCGTGCCGGTGGCGGCGCCAGTGGAATCCCCGGCGCCCTGTCCAACCAGCCGCCCGCTCAGCCGACAGTTCCGGAACAGGCAACCGCCGATGACGAGGGCAACGTCCAGGCGCCGCCGGTGAACGTGCGTGAAGAGTCGACCCGAAACTACGAAATGGACCGCACCGTCAGCTATATCCGCCAGGAACTTGGCCGCATAAAACGTTTGTCGGTAGCCTTGGCGGTTGATGACATGAAAGTGGTGGATCCCCAGACCGGCGAAGTCAGCTATGAACCCTGGCCGGAACAGGAACTGCAGCGCCTGACCATGCTGGTACGCGATGCCGTGGGGTATTCGGCCGCCCGGGGTGACAGTGTTACGGTGATGAACACTGCGTTCGCCGCCGAAGAGCAGATCGAGTTTGAAGCACCGGCGTTCTGGGAGCAGCCGTGGTTCTGGGAGCTGATGAAGCAGGTGCTCGCAGGCCTGGTCATTCTGGTTCTGGTTCTGGGCCTGTTGCGACCCACCTTGAAAAGTCTGTCCGGCGGTGGCCGCAGCGAACGCAGGGGCGACTCCGACGACGGCTATGACGGCCTTGATGGCATCGAAGGCGGCGACGCTCTGCGCGAAGCCATGCATTCACAGGACGATCTGCTTTTGCCCGGCGCGACAGACAGCTATGATAGACAATTGAATGCACTGAAAGGCCTGATTGCGGAAGACCCCGCAAGGGTCTCCCAGGTGATGCGCCAGTGGGTGAATGTCGATGACTGATGAGAACAACCGCCAGCCTGATGCGGCGCAAAAGCCCCAGCGCAAGATTCCGCGGGTGGAGCAGGCGGCAATCCTGCTGATGTCACTGGGCGAAAACGACGCTGCCGAAGTGCTCAAGCACATGGGGCCGAAAGAGGTCCAGCGGGTTGGCGTGGCCATGGCCCAGATGAAAGACGTCAGCAAGGACGACGTTACCTATGTCCTGAACCAGTTTGTCGAGGCTGTTGGCGGCCAGACCGGGCTGGGGGTTGGCAATGATGATTACATTCGCACCATGCTCACCCAGGCCTTGGGGGACGACAAGGCCTCCAGCCTGATCGACCGTATCCTTATTGGTGGCAACACCACCGGCCTGGATACCCTGAAGTGGATGGAACCCCGTGCGGTGGGCGATATTATCCGTTACGAGCACCCCCAGATTCAGGCCATCGTTATTTCCTACCTCGATCCGGACCAGGCCGCGGAGATCCTCGGCACTCTGGACGACAAGGTGCGCCTGGATGTAATGATGCGGGTGGCTTCGCTGGAAAGTATCCAGCCGCAGGCACTGCAGGAACTCAACGATATCCTCGAGAAGCAGTTCTCCGGTGGCTCAGCGGCCCAGACCAGCCGCATCGGCGGGGTCAAACGGGCGGCTGACATCATGAACTTCATGGACCGCAGCGTTGAAGGCGGCCTGATGGATTCCATCAAGGACATGGACCCGGACCTGGCGTCCACAATCGAGGACTTGATGTTTGTCTTCGATAACCTCAAGGACATTGACGACCGTGGTATTCAGGCGTTGCTGCGGGAAGTGTCTTCCGAGGTGCTGGTCGTCGCGCTCAAGGGCGCCGATGACGCCGTTCAGGAGAAAATCTTCAAGAACATGTCCAAGCGGGCCGCAGAACTTCTGCAGGATGACCTGGAGGCCAAGGGGCCGGTACGGGTCAGTGAAGTGGAGTCTGCCCAGAAGGACATTATTACCATTGCCCGTCGTATGGCTGAAGCTGGTGAGATCACCCTTGGCGGTGCTGGGGAAGAAATGATGTGATGAAAGATCCCCGTCGCAACCTCGATCGCATTCCCAAGGAAAACCTCACGGCCTACGAGCGTTGGGAGCTTCCGCTGTTGGATGCGCGCGGCAATGAAATCGCGCAGGAAGAAGACCGCGACGTAAAGCCGTTGACCGCCGCCGATATTGAGGAGATCCGCCAGGCGGCCCGTGAAGACGGTCATGCGGAAGGCCGTGACGCAGGGTATCAGGCGGGGCTGAGTGAAGGTCGTGAGCAGGGGCACCGGGAAGGCTTTGAAGCAGGGCTTGCCGAGGGCCGCGAGCAGGGCGCGGAGGAAGGCCTGGCGGACACCCGCAAGGAGGTGGATGCCAAGCTGGACCGGCTGGAGCATTTGCTTGGCGAATTACTGGAACCAATCAAACGCCATGAAGACGAGGTGGAAACGGCGTTGGTCAATCTGACGACCGTTCTTGCGCGCTCCGTGGTGTTCCGGGAGCTGTCGTTGGATTCTTCCCACATTACCGACGTGGTCCGCAAGGCGATGACGGCGCTACCATCTACAACGGAAAACGTGCGCATCCATATTCATCCGGATGACTATCAATGGGTCAGTGAGGTTGCCGACAGGTTCGAGGCGGCGACCTCCATTGTCGAAGATGCTTCTGTTCTCCGGGGCGGTTGCAAGCTGGAAACCCGCCACAGCCTGGTGGACTTCACGGTGGAAAAACGCTTCCAGAAGGCCGTTCAGGGCATGCTGGACCGCCAACTGGACACCGAATCCGCCGGTGAGGGGGAAGAGCTTGATGCCATGATGGGCGATCTGACCGACTTCCGGCACGATGTGCTTGACTCCGACGAGGATGAAGGCCATGACAGCACACCTGGCTGAACGCCTGACACGACTGCAGGATTACTTTACCGAAGACCCCCAGCCGGAACTGTCCGGGCGGCTGACGCGCATGGTAGGCCTTACCCTGGAATGTGTGGGTTGCCCCATGGTGGTCGGCGACCGCTGCGTGATTACCGGGCAGGGCGCCGGCACCGTGGAAGCGGAAGTGGTGGGTTTTGAGGATGACCGTGTCTATCTGATGCCGCTTACGGCCATAGAGGGGTTGCGCCCTGGAGCCAGGGTGGTGCCGTTGTCGGTGGCCAGCCGGGTGCCGGTCGGCCCGGAGTTGCTGGGGCGGGTGGTCAACGGCAACGGCGAGCCACTGGACGGCAAGGGCCCGCTGCAGGCGGAAGCCCGCGTGTCTCTCAGTGGCGATATCATCAACCCGCTGGACCGTGCGCCGGTGCGTCAGTCCATGGATGTGGGTATCCGGGCTATCAATTCACTGATGACCGTCGGCCAGGGGCAGCGCCTGGGCCTCTTTGCCGGCAGCGGCGTTGGCAAGAGTGTTCTCTTGGGTATGATGACCCGCTTCACCAACGCGGATATCACGGTGGTTGGCCTGATCGGCGAACGGGGCCGTGAGGTTAAAGAGTTCATTGAGGATATCCTTGGGGACGAAGGGCTTGCCCGCTCTGTTGTGGTTGCCTCCCCCGCCGATGACTCACCACTGATGCGCCTGCGTGCTGCCATGCTGACCACCCGAATTGCGGAATACTACCGGGATCAGGGCAAGCGGGTATTGCTGTTGATGGATTCATTGACCCGCTATGCACAGGCCCAGCGGGAAATTGCCCTGGCCGTCGGCGAGCCTCCAGCCACCAAGGGCTATCCGCCTTCGGTCTTCGCCAAATTGCCGCAACTGGTTGAGCGTACCGGCAATGGCAGGCCTGGTGGTGGCTCTATTACTGCATTCTATACCGTACTGACGGAAGGCGATGACCAGCAGGATCCTATCGCGGACGCCGCGCGGGCGATCCTGGATGGCCACATTGTGCTGTCCCGGCGATTGGCGGAAGAAGGCCATTACCCCGCCATCGATGTGGAGGCGTCCATCAGCCGGGTAATGCCGCAGGTGACCGAGACCGAACATTTTGCCCGCGCCCAGCGCTTCAAACAGGTCTACTCCCGCTATCAGCAGGCCAGGGACCTGATCAGTGTCGGGGCCTATGTAAAAGGATCAGATCCTGAAACCGATTTTGCCATCACCCATATCGGCAACATGGGACAGTTCCTCCAGCAGGGGTTGAACGAAAGCGCTCCGTTGGAGGACAGCATCCAGCAGTTGCTTGCGGTGGTGCCGGAAAGACGCTCTCCCGATCGCCCCAAGACCCCGCCACAGGCCGATGGAGGTGGTAGGTGATGCTCAGGTCCCAGCGCCTTTCGGTCGTGCTCACTCTGGAAGAACGTAAAGAAAAGGCCGCCCTGGAAAAAATGGCGGAAGCACAGCAGCATCATGAAGCCCAGCGCCAGCAGATAGAAAACCTTGAGCGGTATCAGCGGGAATACCGGGAACAGATCCGCAGTAGCCAGAAAGGTGTGGTGTCTGTTGCTCGCCTCCAGGGCTGGCAGGCGTTTATAGCCCAGTTGGATCAGGTGATTGTGCAACAGCAGAAACTGCTGACACAGGCGGCAGAACGGCTCCAGGCATGCCGGGAAGAATGGCAGAGGGCCTGGGAGCGGCGCCGGGGAATGGAAAAGTACATTGAAACCTGTCGCCGGCACGAGCAGCGGGAGCAGGATGTCAGGGAACAGAAGCAAATGGACGAAGCCGCCGGGCGGATACTGGCGAGGCGGCGCTGATCGGGTTGCCAAATGGCAAACGGCGGATGCAAATTCGGTGTTGTAAGCTATCCTTTATGACAGGGTGCCCTGGGCACACCTGTCATTTCCCGTTACCCGGCACGCATACCATGGAGGCTCCGGAATGCCGATTCATACGCATCGCAGTGACGATGGCCAGACCCTGACCATAAAAATTGAAGGGCGTTTCGATTTCAGCACCCATCAGGCGTTTCGTGATGCGTACGAACATGGCGACGAAAAGGTGAGCTGCTTTGTCGTCGATCTTTCGGACACCACCTACCTCGACAGTTCCGCCCTTGGCATGTTGCTGTTGCTGCGTGACTACGCGGGGGGTGACCGTGCCCGGATTCGCATCGAAAACTGCAACAGCGATGTGCGTCGTATTCTGTCAATCTCCAACTTTGAACAATTGTTCGCGATTCGCTGAATCACCCGGGGAAGACGTCACGGAGGCCCGATGTGGATGATCCACTCCCAGAAAACCGGCCACTCCGGATTCTCATTGCCGATGACAGCCACAGTGATCGTCTGATACTCAAAACCCTGTTGCGCCGCCTTGGTCACGAGGTTGAAGACGCCGAAAACGGACTGGAAGCCGTCAATATTTTCCGCAAGTCCGCGCCAGACATCGTCCTGCTGGATGCATTGATGCCGGTTATGGATGGAATGGAGGCCGCCCGCCAGATCAAGGTGCTGGCGGGAGAGCAGTTGGTTCCCCTGATTTTCCTGACATCACTGTCGGACGCCGGCGCCCTGGCTCGTTGCCTGGAGGCTGGCGGCGACGATTTTCTGACCAAACCCTACAATCGCATCATCATTGAAGCCAAGATTAACGCCTTCAATCGCATGCGGTTGATGCACCGCACCCTGAGCCATCACCGGGATCTGATTCGCGAACGCAACAGCACGCTATTGGAAGAGCAGAAGGTTGCGAAGCGGGTGTTTGACAACGTTGCCCATACCGGTTGTCTGGACGCGCCCAATATCCGCTTTCATGCGTCGCCAATGTCAATTTTCAACGGCGACGTGCTGTTCGCCTGTCCACGCCCGGCTGGCGGCATGCAAATACTGATTGGGGATTTCACTGGTCATGGCCTGCCGGCCGCCATCGGCGCCATGCCCGTGGCGGAAATTTTCTACGGCATGACCAGCAAGGGATTCAGTGGCAGCGATGTACTCCGGGAGATCAACCAGAAACTGGGCCGGATACTGCCCACCGGAATGTTCTGTTGTGCAGCCATGATCCAGGCGGATTTTCACCTGAACCAGCTGCAGATCTGGAATGGAGGGCTCCCTGACGGAGTGTTACTGAGAAAGGATGGAGCGCGTGAAACCATTGTTTCACGGCACCTGCCCTTGGGGGTGCTCGGCAGTGCACGGTTTGATGCGGGTATGGATGTGTTCCATACCGAGCCGGGTGATACCTTGCTGATGATGACAGACGGTGTGATGGAGGCTGAGAACCATCAGGGTGAGATGTATGGAGAGCAGCGCCTTGCCCGCTCTCTCGACGAAATGAGCCGACAGGGGTCACCGTTTGAAACCATTATGGCCGGCATTCGTACCTTTACCGGAAATCAGCCTGAACAGGACGACCTGACGTTGATCAGCCTGCGAATGGCGGAAGACGCGGAACTGGTTGGTATTTCCGATCGACTGCCCCAGTCCGCACTGGAGGGGCCGTCGGAGTGGCGCTGTGTGTACGAGGTTCAGGATCGAACCCTGGGGCAGTTCAGCCCCCTGCCTTTGCTGCTGCATATCTGCATGGAGGTGCCGGGGCTGCGCCGGAAGAGTGGCGAGATATATACGCTGTTGTCTGAGCTGTACAGCAACGCACTGGAACACGGTGTGCTTGGCTTGTGCTCGGACTGGAAGGCGACACCCGACGGATTCGGGCACTACTACGCTGAACGTGAGCGGAGGCTGGCCGATGTGGCGGGCCACTTTATACGCTTTACGTTGACCCATACCATGACAGACAGGGGCGGGCAGCTGGTTATTGTCTGCGAAGACAGTGGCAGTGGCTTTGATTTCAGCAGTGTGCGTCCGGAGGCCGAAGATGAGCGCCGCTATTCAGGCAGAGGTTTGCTGTTGTTACAAAAAATTGGGCGTTCCCTGAATTACCGGGAACATGGCACCAAGGCTGAAATTGTATATGATTGGTATTTTTCTGAGGTTACTGGCCGTGAGGGCAGTATCACCCAACAACCAGGGGGTTGGTCATGACGGACAAACCACACCTTGATGAAGAAGCGTTGGCCGAGTTGCAGGAAGTCATGGAGAATGAGTTCGACATTCTGATCAATACTTACCTCCATGATTCCTCTGACCGTATTGCGCATCTGCGGTCGGCACTGGAAAAATCGGATGCTGACGCGTTCGCAAAATCCGCTCACAGCTTCAAAGGCAGTTGCATCAATATTGGTGCCCCTCGACTGGGCGAACTTTGTTTCGAGGCGGAGAAGGCGGGCCGCGACAATCAATTGTCACAGGCCGGAGCAATGCTCGACGACATCGAGAATGAATTCCGACAGGTTGAGGGCACACTCAAGCGTTTTATTGCGTGACGTGAACGAATGGCATCGCTTTTGCTTTGATATCGTACAGGTGCGCTGAAAAGCAGGATTAGCGCACTGAAAGGGCGTCTGCAGCGTTCAGATTCCACCGTCATCCAGTAAAAGCGGCAAGAGGTTGCCATGTCCCAAATGGTTCTTCCCCAGGCTTCCCCACAGGGTCCACAGGCCGATAACGGTTCGAAAAGCGTCTCAGGCAATCGGGAAAAAAACGGCGATAGTCCTTTTGATTCCGTGTCTCGTGAGGAGCAGCAACGAATCGATCGAAAACAGGCTGAAAAGCGTGATCAGGCTCGGGCCGAGGATACTGGCCGTGCCGACCAGGCCGGCCGGGACAAAAGCGAAAGCAAACCCGCCGATGACCCTGAGGAACCGCGAACCAATGCCCAGGCTGACAACTCGGAGGTTCAGGGCAAGGAAGGGGCTCCGGAAAAACCGACTGCAGAAAAAGAGGAGGCCGCTCCATCTGGGGAAGCTGAGTCTCCATCGTTAGCGGATCAGGAGGCGCCGAAGGAGGTTGTTCCCCTGACATTCGCTGAACTTCAGGCTCTGCTGATGCCGGCGGGGGGGAACACCACGGCAGTGTCGGGCGGCAACCCGGGTGCCGGTAGTGGCGCACTGCCGGGTGTGCAAGCATTTGCCGGAATGATTGCAGGCCTGCCTGGCAATACCGCAGGCAAACAGGCCCTGTCGACAGTGCAGGGAAGTGGTTCAGGCGCTGCGCCGGGCCTGGCATTGACCGACGCTTTGTTGTCGGGTGTGGCGGCAGACGCATCGCGTCCTCAGGAAACCCCATCGCTGCAAGGCGCGGTGCGCTTCCAGGCCGCTGCAGAGTTGGCTAACCAGCAGCTGGCCAATCCGAATACGGCAAAGCTGCCTGCAGAGGTCGCCAACTTGCGAGGGTATACCACCTCTATTGATGTACCGGTCAGTCACGCGGAGTGGGGGGACAAGCTCGTCGGAAAGCTGACCTGGCTGACAGCACGAAATATGTCTGTCGCCGAAATACATCTCACACCGCCTGATATGGGGCCCATGGAAGTCAGGGTTCAGGTTCAGCAGGAGCAGGCACACATTACCGTTCATTCCGCCAACCCGGCCGTGCGGGACCAGCTTGAACTGCACAGCCACCGTCTCAGGGACATGCTGAGTGAGCAGGGACTGTCACTGGACCAGTTTGACGTCAGTGATTCATCGCAGCAGCAAGCCGGCGAGGACAATGCCGGGGAGGGCAGCAAGGATGAGAGGGCAGTACTTGCCGATGGCGGACTGGACGAACAGGATCTTCCATCTGAATCCCTTGATCTGACCTGGAAAGGCGAAGTTGATATCTTCGCCTGACCTCGGCACCCCTTCACCTGATGATTCTGCATCACTCTCCCTTTGCCCATCCTCCCCAGCAACGCTAAACTGCTGTTCTGATAGGGAGGATGGGGTTATCTGGCCCGTCCTTTGCTTAAACCTCTTTATAACCGTTCCGGTTGACGGATTTCTGGCAGACCTACGTTATGGCTGAAAACAATGCGCCCCCTGAGGCGCCGGCAAAGAAAGGCAAGCTCAAACTGATACTGATGCTGACCGTGGTGATTGTTCTGGCGGTCGGGTTGTCAGTCGTTGGTACCATGTGGTTTCTGGGCGGTGGCATCCCGGGCATGGCTGATGCAGAACAGGAAGACAGCTCGGAGCAGGTTGAAGTGTTTGTGCCCAGCACCTACACGGTGCTGGAGAAGGCTCTGGTCACGACAGTGCAGGCCGAAGGGCGGCAACGCTATGCCCAGGTATATCTGGCTTTCGAGGCTCAGGACCCGGCAGCACTGGCTGCGGCTAACCAGCATATGCCGTTGCTTCGCAGCAAACTGATCGGCGTACTCGGTGGCAGGGACTTTAACGAGTTACAGACGCCGGAAGGCCGGAAGGCGCTGGCCGATGATATGCTGGCGACCGTTAACAGCGCGCTAGAACAGGAAGGGGAGCCGCCCTTGCTGGCCGTGCTGTTCAGGAACTTTGTCGTTCAGTAGAGAATGCGTTAGAAATGCATTAGCAATGTACTAGAGACAATCTAGGGCAAGCTAAAGAATGCAACAGCGCCCGGTAGGGCGGACATCACAGGCAGAGAAACGTATGCAGGACTTACTGTCACAGGACGAAATTGACGCGCTCCTCCATGGTGTGGATGACGGCGACATTGATACCTATGATGAAACCGACGAAGCCGGTATCAAGTCCTACGACCTTGCCAGCCAGGACCGCATTGTCCGTGGCAGGATGCCCACACTGGAAATGATCAACGAGCGTTTCGCCCGCTATACCCGGATCAGCCTGTTCAATCTGTTGCGCCGCAACGCCGATGTGTCCACCGGTGGTGTTCAGATCATGAAGTTCGGCGAGTACATCCACACCCTGTACGTGCCCACCAGCCTCAACCTCTGCAAGGTTCGCCCGCTTCGGGGGACTTCGCTGTTTGTGCTGGACGCCAAGCTGGTCTTCAAGCTGGTGGACAACTTCTTCGGCGGGGAAGGCCGACACGCCAAAATCGAGGGCCGCGAATTTACCCCGACGGAAACCCGTATCGTACAGATGGTGCTTGACCAGGTGTTTCATGACATGCGGGAAGCCTGGCATGCGGTGTTGAAGGTGGATTTCGAGTACCTCAGTTCCGAAGTCAACCCGGCCATGGCCAACATCGTCAGCCCCAGTGAGGTGGTGGTTGTGAGCACCTTCCACATTGAGCTTGATGGTGGTGGTGGCGAGCTGCACATGGCGCTGCCGTACTCCATGATTGAACCCATAAGGGATGTGCTGGACGCTGGCGTCCAGAGCGACATTGACGACGTGGATGAACGCTGGGTCAGTGCGCTTCAGGAAGATATCAAGGACGTGAATGTTCCCATTAACACCACGGTTTGCCGCCGACGCATTTCTCTTCGCGATATTGCCAAACTGAAGGAAGGTGACATCATCCCCGTGGAAATCCCCGAGTTACTGACCCTGACTGCCAATGGCATTCCGGTCTACAAAGCCACGATGGGAACCCGTGATGGCAAGCTGGCGCTAAGGATTCATGACCGGGCGACGGTGCCCAAAGTGAAAAAACAACTGAAGGTGGGACGCAATGGCTGACGACGATAAGAAAGACGAGCAGGAACTCAGCGAAGACGAGAAGCTTGCCGCCGAGTGGGAATCCGCCATGGAAGAGTCGGGGGATGCCGACGAAGATGGCCGCGAGGACGAGTGGGCTGCGGCCATGGCAGAGGCTGGAGAAACCGACGACGATGACGGCAGCGACGACGCCAAAGATAATGTCCGTGCGGCACCTATGGAAGAGTTTCCGGAGGGATCGAACTTCAGCCAGGGCACTGGTCCCGCACCGGACCTGGATGTCATCCTCGATATTCCCGTGACCATTTCCATGGAAGTGGGTAACACCCAGATTCCGATTCGCAACCTGTTGCAGTTGAATCAGGGCTCGGTCATTGAACTGGACCGGCTGGCGGGTGAGCCGCTGGACGTGCTGGTCAATGGCACCCTGATTGCCCACGGCGAAGTGGTCATGGTGAACGAGAAGTTCGGCATCCGCCTGACGGACGTCATCAGCCCCGGCGAACGCATTAAGCGGTTGCAGAAATAGGATGGTGCGGGTGCATCGTTTTGCTGTCCGTTATGGCGTTCCCGGCGTGTTACTGGCGGCCTTTATGCCTGCCTTGACGCGCGCTCAGGAGCAGGAAGGGCCGGCCCGGGAAGTTGCCAGCGCACCGGATACCGTGGCCACCATGCTGACGCTGGGCGTGGGCCTGCTGGCGGTGATTGCCATTATCTTTGGTTGTGCCTGGATTGTGCGTCGCATGAGCGGGATGACGGGCGGCAACACCCGGGCTATCAAGGTGGTTTCGGTGATGCCCATGGGCACGCGTGAGCGGATTGCCCTGGTCGAAGTCGGTGGCAAACAGATTCTGATTGGTGTTACGCCTTCAGCCATTCGCACTTTGCATGTGTTTGATGAACCGGTCGTCAGTGCCGGTGATCCTGTGTCCAGTGATTTCGCCCGTAAACTCCAGGGCATGATCGGGAAATCCTGGGGCTCCGGTTCTTCATCGAAGGAAGGTTCCTGACATGGCGGTACATGTGTCCGGGCGCATCCTGGCGTTACTGACCCTTTTCATTCTTACGGCCTGGGCGCCCACTGCGCTGGCGGATATACCCGGTATTCCAGCCTTTACGGTAACGCCGGGCGAGGAAGAGGGCGTTCAGGAATACTCCGTATCCCTGCAAATCCTGGCGCTGATGACGGCGCTGACGTTCCTGCCTGCCATGCTGATGATGATGACATCGTTCACCCGCATCATCGTGGTGTTCGCAATCCTGCGTCAGGCTCTTGGGCTGCAGTCCACGCCTTCCAACCAAATCCTTCTCGGCCTGACACTGTTCCTGACCATCTTCATCATGAAGCCGGTCCTGGAAGAGGTGAACGAAGTGGCTCTGCAGCCGTACATGCAGGAAGAACTCAGCTCGTTGGAGGCGGTTGAGCAGGCCAGTCAGCCCTTCCGGAAGTTCATGCTGGCACAAACCCGGGAGAGCGACCTGGGCCTGTTCATGCGTATCGCCGACGAAGAATACGACACCGCTGAAGACGTCTCTTTTTGGGTGCTGCTGCCGGCCTTCGTGACCAGCGAACTGAAAACCGCGTTCCAGATCGGATTCATCCTGTTTATTCCGTTTCTGATTATCGACATGGTGGTCGCCAGCGTACTGATGGCGATGGGTATGATGATGTTGTCTCCGATCATCATTTCACTACCGTTCAAAATCATGCTGTTTGTGCTGGTGGACGGCTGGGCCCTGATCATGGGCACGCTGGCCGCCAGTTACGGGATATAGGGGAGAGCCGACCATGACACCCGAAACCGTTATCGACATTCTGCGTGAAGCTCTGTGGATGATCGTGCTGTTGGCAAGCCTGATTATTGGGCCAGGCTTGGTGATTGGTCTTGTGGTCAGTACCTTCCAGGCCGCCACCCAGATCAACGAACAGACCCTCAGCTTCCTGCCCCGGCTGCTGGTGACACTGATCACCATTATCGTTGCTGGTCCGTGGATGCTGACCCAGCTCCTTGATCATGCAAACCGGCTGATCACCAGCATTCCTTACCTGATCGGCTGACCCGGCATGCCCACGGAGATATCAGCCGACCTGATCAACCAGTGGGTAGGTCAACACCTGTGGCCGCTGTTCCGGCTGGCCAGCTTCATGATGGTCATTCCCTTTATCGGCACCCAGCTTGTCCCGGCACGGGTTCGTTTAGGGCTCGCTCTTATTATCACTATCCTGGTAGTGCCCATGATCCCGCCCGTGCCCCAGGTGGATGCATTCAGTGCTGACGGGGTTGTGATCACCTTGCAGCAGATCCTCATCGGTGTGGGTATGGGGTTTGCCCTGACGGCCCTGTTCCAGCTGTTTGTTGTGGCCGGCCAGATGATCGCCATGCAAATGGGGCTTGGTTTTGCCTCCATGGTTGATCCGGCCAACGGCGTGAGTGTGCCGGTGCTGGCGCAGATCTACACCATCACCATTACTTTGCTGTATCTGGCGATGAACGGGCACCTGGTGGCGTTCGAAGTTTTCATAGAGAGCTTCCGTACCATCCCCATTGGCCTGGAAGGTTTGGGGCAGACTGGTGTGTGGCAGCTTGCCCATCGCATCAGCTGGATATTTGTGTCCGCTATATTGCTGGCCCTTCCTGCTGTCACTGCCGTGTTTATCGTGAATATTTCCTTTGGGGTTATGACACGTGCTGCTCCCCAGATGAACATTTTTGCCCTGGGTTTTCCGATTGGCCTGATTTTTGGATTATTTGCCATATGGGTGCTGCACGCCAATTTTCTGCCACATTTCGAGCAGTACACCCGGGAGACGTTTGAGTTCATGCGCAACCTGCAAGGGCAGCCTTAGTAGCGACGGAAAACCATGGCCGAAGAAAACGACAACAGCCAGGAAAAAACCGAAGAGGCCACCCCCCGAAGGCTTGAGAAAGCCAGGGAGGACGGCCAGACTGCGCGTTCCAAGGAACTGGCGACCATGGCTGTTCTGTTGGCTGGTGCCGGCGGCCTGCTGATGTTTGGCGCGTCAATGGGCGCTTCCCTGGAAAGTATCATGCGCGACAGCTTCGTGTTGGAGCGCTCCGCCATCTTCGACACCCGGCATATGAGCGTCCAGCTGATTGCCTCCACCAAGGAGGCCGCCCTGTCCCTGGCGCCCTTGCTGATCCTCTTGCTCGTCGCTGCAGTCGCGGGCTCGATTGGTATTGGTGGTCTGCTGGTCAGCGGAAAAGCCATCGCCCCCAAGCTCAATAGAATGGACCCTCTCAAAGGTCTCAAGCGCATGTTCTCCATGCGTTCGCTGATTGAACTGGTCAAAGCCATCCTGAAAGTCGGCCTGGTGATGGCGGTAGCGATCCTGATATTGAACCTGCGTACGGATGACCTGCTTAGCATCGCTGAAGAGCCTGCGAGATCGGCCATGGAGCATGTTGTGTGGACCATGGCCTGGAGCTTTTTCATCCTTGCCTGTGCCACCATCGTCATTGCCGCGATCGACGTGCCGTTCCAGATCTTTGATCACCAGAAAAAGCTGCGCATGACCAAGCAGGAGGTGAAAGACGAATACAAGGATACGGAAGGCAAGCCGGAAGTGAAGGGCAAGATCCGTCAGTTGCAGCGTGAGATGGCTCAACGTCGGATGATGCAGGATGTGCCGGGCGCGGATGTGGTGATCACTAACCCGACGCATTATGCGGTGGCGTTGAAGTACGATCAAAAGAAGATGGCGGCGCCGATTGTGGTGGCGAAAGGGTCGGACGAAACGGCCTTCAAGATCATGGAGATTGCCCGCGAGAACAAGGTGGAGATTCTCCGCACGCCACCCTTGGCGCGGGCGGTTTACCACAACACTGACATCGGGGGTGAAATCCCGGATGGTCTGTACATGGCGATCGCCCAGGTGCTTGCCTATGTGTTCCAGCTTCGTCAGTTCCGCAAGGGACGGGGCGAGAAGCCCCAGATGCCGAAGTTTCCGATTCCTTCGGATTTGCGGCGCGACGTTTGAGTTGGGTGCTGGCGTGTTGGTACCTAGCCTGTTGGTTTGGGGGAGGTGGTTCTGCGGGCGGGCTGCCCAAAACACGCTCCTTCCCCACATCCGCCGCCACCAAAAAGACAGGCTACAGCGAGGGCTAAGCCGAAGCTTCAACAATCCGACCCATTGGATCGTGACGGCTCTCAGGAATCGGAAGTCGGCCGTAGAACTTAACAGGGTTATGGACGGCAGCCGTGGGAAAGCCGCAGCCCCGGAAGTGCTCAGCAGCTTGCTGGTCGTGCAGGAAGTGGAAGCTGACATCACTGCGGGTAACCGTGCTGAGCAGTCCAACGAGAGATTTCAGGGCACCGCGTAACAGCGGTTGGTTCGGCATCAGGTAGCTTTCGGACAGATAGACCGAATCCGGGCGCTGTTGCAGCAGTGCCGCCAGGCGTTTCCAGAATTCGGAAATAACCGGCAAGGAAAAATAACTGGTCAGTCCTTCGGTGACGACAACCACCGGTTCTTTGCTGTCGAACGCTCTCGCGAAAACCGCCTCCAGTGTCTGTTCACCGGATTCCGCCAGGATATCGATGGGCATTACCTGATGGTGATCGCCCAGGCGGCCGGAGGCCAGGAGTCGTGCGGCTTTTTTGGTGGCCATGTCGGGGAGGTCGGCTTCCACCATATGGAGGTGTGGGTGTTTTTCCCGCAAGCGGATGCCCCTTGGAGACATTCCGCAGGCAATTTCCAGAACCTGGGTGACGCCACGCTCGAGGGCCTGTTCGATCAGGTGATCGATGATCAGGTGGCGCTGCAGCAGGAAGGTGCGGATGTTGCCGCCGATGAGTGTTTTGCTGCCGACCTCGAAGGGCGTCATCAGGTGATACAGGCAGCGCCCCTGATCCGTTGCAAGCACGTCGTCGGAAAGGCCGTACCGGTGCCATACGGCACCGGTATAGAGGGCGGTAAAGCTGATGCCGGAGCTGTCAGCCATTTTCATGGGTCGGCCGTCAGTGGGTGTCTTTCTCATGAATCCTTGCGCCCCATGCTTCGCCTTTGCCTGGCAGGATCAGGTTGAGGGCTATGGCAACCACCGCGCAAAGGGCGATGCCCTCCAGGTTACCAATCGCCATGCCACCAATCCCGAAGACCAGAGTGACGGCAACGATGACCAGGTTGCGTGCCTGCGACAGGTCGACCTGGTGACGAATCAGGGTATTCAGACCGACAACGGCAATAGAGCCGAACAGCAGGCACAGGATGCCGCCCATCACCGGCGCCGGGATGGTTTGCAGTGCTGCGCCGAACTTGCCGATGAACGCCAGCACGATGGCAATGCACGCCGCCCAGATCATGACTTTGGGATTAAAGTTCTTGGTCAGCACCACCGCGCCCGTAACCTCTGAATAGGTGGTGTTGGGTGGGCCACCAAGGGCTGAGGCAGCACTGGTGGCAAGGCCATCGCCCAGCAGGGTGCGGTGCAGGCCGGGCTTCTCCAGATAGTTTTTGCGGGTAACGGTACCGATGGCGAGGATGTCGCCAATGTGTTCAATGGCCGGTGCGATGGCCACGGGAATCATGAACAGGATGGCTGCCCAGCTGAACTCCGGCGCCACAAAGTTGGGGATGGCGAACCAGGGCGCGTTGGTGATGGGTGACAGGTCCACGATGCCGGCAAAGGCCGACAGAATGTACCCGACAATAATGCCGAACATGATCGGGATCAGGCGGAAGATGCCGCTGGACCAGACAGCCATAATCACGGTCACGGCCAGGGAGATCATCGCAATCCAGATAGCGGTGTCGTAGGGCACCAGTTGTTGCGCGCCATCACCGGTGCGGCCAGAAGCCATGTGGACAGCCACCGGCGCCAGGCCAAGGCCGATGACCATGATCACCGGACCGATGACCACCGGGGGCAGCAGGCGGGTGATGAAACCGGTACCGCGCAGACGTACCGCGCCACTCAAAATGATATAGAGGATGCCCGCAGCCATCAGGCCACCGAGTGTCTCCTCAAGGCCGAAGCGCCCCTTGGCGGCAATGATCGGGGCGATAAAGGCGAAGGATGAAGCCAGGAAAATGGGAATCTGGCCGCCGGTGACGATGTGGAAAATCAGCGTGCCAATACCGGCAGTGAACAACGCAACGTTGGGGTCGAGGCCGGTAATCAGAGGCATCAGTACCAGTGCGCCAAAAGCCACCAGCAGCATCTGTGAGCCGGCAATGGCCTGTTTCCAGACCGGGTCGGTGCTATGGTCCTGCATGATTAAACGTCCTTCTGCTTGGTGCCGAAGATTTTGTCGCCGGCGTCGCCAAGCCCCGGAAGGATGTAGCCTTTTTCATTCAGCCTGTCATCGATTGATGCGGTGTAGATCGACACATCTGGATGTTTCTCCAGCACCTTTTCCACGCCTTCCGGCGCTGCAACCAGAACCAGGGCGCGGATCTCGTTGCTACCGGCTTTCTTCAGCAGGTCGATGGTAGAGATCATGGAACCGCCGGTGGCCAGCATGGGGTCGATGATCATCGCCATGCGCTCATCCAGTTCGCCTACCAGCTTTTCAAGATAGGTGCTGGCTTCCAGGGTTTCCTCGTTGCGTACCTGGCCCACGACGCTTACCCGGGCACCAGGAATCAGGGTGAGCACGCCGTCCAGCATACCGAGGCCGGCCCGCAGGATTGGCACGATGGTGATTTTCTTGCCCTGGATCTGTTCAATTTCCACCGGGCCCGCCCAGCCTTCAATAGTTTTCTTCTGCAGCGAGAAGTCTTTGGTGGCCTCGTACGTCAACAGGGCACCGACTTCCTGAGCCAGCTCCCGGAAATTCTTGGTGCTGATGTCTGAGCGGCGCATCAGGCCGAGTTTATGGCGGATAAGGGGGTGCTTGACCTCGTGAATTGGCATGGGCTCACCTTTGCGTCTGGGTCGATGATGTGGTTGTGGGCGCAGTAAAGACGCCAGCAAATGGCGCAAGGATACCGTATCTTGCCGAGTCCGTCAGGCGCGGTGACAAGAAAAGCCGTAAGGGGTGGTACGGATCTTGCGAATACCCCGTCAAACGATGCGTCTGCGTCAAAAAAACGACCCGCACACCCCTGCGGTTAACCGCCAATCGGAGAGTTTCCCGGCATGGACCGAGCGCTAGTCCTCAATAATGTCAAATCCCTGACGCGGGGTAATATCGGCATTCCCGTGATGTTGATGGGATTGCTGGGCATGATGATTCTGCCCATGCCGGCGTTCATGCTGGACGTTTTCTTTACCTTCAACATCACCTTGTCGATCGTGATCCTGTTGGTGTGTGTCTACGCCTTGCGGCCGATGGAGTTTGCCTCCTTCCCGACCGTTTTGTTGGTGGCAACACTGTTGAGGCTGGCGCTCAACGTTGCCTCCACGCGGATTGTTCTGCTCAACGGCCATGAGGGCGGTGATGCGGCCGGTAAGGTGATCGAATCGTTCGGCGCGGTCCTCATCGGCGGTAACTACGCGGTTGGCCTGGTGGTCTTCGCCATTCTCATGATCATCAACTTCCTGGTGGTCACCAAAGGTGCCGGCCGGGTGTCGGAAGTTAGCGCGCGTTTCACCCTGGATGCCATGCCGGGTAAGCAGATGGCTATCGATGCCGACCTTAATGCCGGTCTTATCAACCAGGAAGAAGCCAAGCATCGCCGGGCTGAAATCGCCCAGGAGGCCGATTTCTACGGCTCCATGGACGGCGCCAGTAAATTTGTCAAGGGCGACGCCATTGCCGGCCTGTTGATCCTGGCCATCAACCTGATCGGTGGCATTGCCATCGGTATGCTTCAGCACAGTCTCGATTTTGGTACCGCTACACAGAACTATGCACTACTGACCATTGGTGACGGCCTAGTGGCACAGATTCCGTCACTGCTGCTGTCGACGTCTGCAGCGATCATGGTTACCCGGGTAACGTCCAGCCAGGACATGGGCGGGCAGATACTGCAACAAATGTTCAACGCTCCCAAGGCGCTGGGTATCGCTGCTGTTATCCTCATCATCCTTGGCCTGATTCCTGGCATGCCGCACGTGGCATTCCTTGGTCTGGGCGCGATTGCCGGTGGTATTGCCTGGTACATATGGCAACAGGAGCGCCAGACCGTTGAGGAAGATGGTGTGTTCCCGGTCCGGGGCGGTGGTGCCCGTCCGGCAGGCCCGGGGCGCGACCTGCCGCCCGGTGGTGAGGGCGGTGAACACAGTGCCCAGCTGCCGCCGCCGGGGGAAACCCGGGAACTCGGTTGGGACGATGTGGCCACCGTGGATGTCGTGGGCCTGGAGGTGGGCTATCGCCTGATTCCCCTGGTGGATAAGTCCCAGGGTGGTCAGCTTCTCAGCCGCATCAAGGGCGTTCGCAAAAAGCTCTCACAGGATCTGGGCTTCCTGATGCCTTCGGTCCATATTCGCGACAACCTCGACCTGATGCCCAATGTTTATCGCATCACCCTGATGGGGGTGACCATTGCCGAGGCAGAAATCCATCCGGACCGTGAACTGGCGATAGACCCAGGTCAGGTGTTCGGCAAGATCGAGGGGATAGAGGGCAAAGACCCCGCCTTTGGCCTGGACGCCAGTTGGATCGAACCGGACAAGAAAGACCAGGCACAGACCCTCGGTTATACCGTCGTGGACGCCAGTACCGTAGTGGCAACACACCTCAACCAGATCCTCCAGAAACACGCCCACGAACTGCTTGGCCATGAGGAAGTCCAGAAGTGGCTGGAACAGCTCGAGAAAGTATCTCCAAAGCTGGCGGAAGAACTGGTACCCACCACCATTTCCATCAGCCTGCTGCTGAAGGTGCTGCAGAACCTGCTGAAAGAGGAAGTGCCGATCCGTGACATGCGCTCTATTGCCGAAGCGATCGTGAACGTTCATCCGAAGAGCCAGGACCCGAAGCTGCTGACCACGGTTGCCCGCCAGTCACTGCGCCGGATGATTGTCCAGAGTATCTGTGGCAACGACACAGAGATCCCGGTGATCACTCTGGATCCAGACTTGGAACAGTTATTGCTGAAGTCCATGCAGCAGAGTCAACAATCCGGCGGTCAGGAAGACATCGGGCTGGTGCTGGAGCCAAATATGGTTGAGAAGCTTCAGAGGTCGCTCCAGGACAGCGTTCAGCGCCAGGAGATGTTGGGCAAGCCGGCGATTCTATTGGTTTCAGGGCCCTTGCGCCCGGTACTGGCGAAGTTTGCCAGCTACGGAGTAGAGCGTCTGCATGTACTGTCGTACCAGGAAATTCCGGATAACAAACAGATCACTATTGTCGCATCCGTCGGTCAGTAAAGGCCGCGGCTGGAAAGGCGGAAGGCGCTGGAAAGCGCTGACCGGGGAGGAAGCATCATTATGAAAGTTAAGCGGTTTTTTGCCCAAAGCATGGCAGAGGCACTGCGTCAGGTGCGGGATCAGATGGGTCCCGATGCCGTAATCCTTTCCAATCGTCGTGTGGATGGTGGCGTCGAAATTGTGACAGCGCTCGATTATGACGAAAATATGGCGCGCCAACGCCTCGGTGACGCTGCGCGGGAAGCCACCAATGGCTCACGGCTAGCCGAAATGCAGGCGGAACAGCATCGCCGCCTGGAGGACGAACTCGGCCGCTCTCGCGATCGTATTCGGGAAGTGCGGGAAAAGCGCGCGACCTATGGTAATGCGGTTGCGGTTGCGGGTGGGGACTTCGGTCACGCTGGCTTGTCGAAAGAATCGCTGGCCGACGATGACATGGTGGTTGAAGAGCCTACCGCTGCCAGCGCTGCCTATTCCGGAGAACTGGCGCAAATGCGTGCGGAGATCAGTTCCCTTCGTGACCTGGTCAGTGCCCGGAATGGCGGTGAACCCGAACAAACAGCGGTGAACGCAGTACAGCAGAGGCTGTCTGAGAGGTTGCAGGAGTTTGGTCTCGGGCTGGAGCTCGCCAACTCTCTGTCCCGGCGCCACCGCGCAGGCCGGCTTGAGGATGGCTGGAAGCAGTCTCTGAAAATGCTGGCCGCCGGTGTGAAGACCGCGCGTACTGAATGGGCGGATGAGGGCGGTGTCTACGCCCTGGTGGGCCCAACCGGGTCCGGCAAGACGACGACCATCGGCAAGCTGGCCGCGCACTATGTGCTGCGCCACGGTGCCGACTCTCTGGCGCTGGTCACCACCGATCGCTATCGGGTCGCGGCCCATGAGCAACTATTTGTATTCGGGCGCATACTGAACGTTCCAGTTCGGGTTGTGGACGAAACCCATTCCCTGGACGACATACTGGACGAACTGTCGGACCGGCACCTGGTGTTGATTGATACCGCTGGCCTGACCAGCACCGACAAGGGCTACGAGGAGCAGCTTATGGAGCTGGCTCGCAGTCACCATCGGATTCGAACCCATCTGGTGGTTTCGGCAACCAGTCAGCCGCGCATCATGAAATCCGTTTGGCATTGCTATAAGATGGCAAATCTTACGGGTTGTGTGATGACCAAAATCGATGAAGCACTGACCCTGGGTGAATCGCTGGGATTCGTCATGGAAACGGGATTGCCGGTGGCGTATTACACCGACGGGCAGAAAATCCCGGAAGACCTGCACCACGCTGAGTCCATTCCGCTGGTGCGGTTGGCCGTGGAGAGGCTGAAGAAACTCCAGCAGCAACAGGCAGTCGCTGTTTAAAAACAACACAGCCTGCGGTTAAACGCGGCAAGAGATCAGAGTCAGTATGAGCAAACCACATCCGGTACAGGTGATTGCCGTTTCCGGCGGGAAAGGGGGCGTTGGCAAGAGCAACGTATCAGTGAACCTTGGCATCGCCCTAGCACAAATGGGACGGCGGGTGGTGCTGCTCGATGCCGACCTGGGCCTTGCCAACATTGACGTTCTGCTTGGCATTACCGCCAATCGTAATATCCAGGACGTCATCGCCGGGGAATGTGACCTTCGGGATGTGTTGGTCAACGGCCCCGGTGGCATCAAAATCGTGCCCGCGTCCTCAGGTACCCAACGCATGACCCAGCTTTCCAATCTGGAGCACGCTGGCCTGATCAACGCGTTCAGCGAACTGGGTGACCAGATCGATGTGCTGATCGTTGATACCGCTGCGGGTATTTCCGAATCGGTGGTCAGTTTCCTCCGAGCCTCACAGGAACTATTACTGGTTGTCTGTGATGAACCTACCTCTATCACCGATGCCTACGCCCTTATAAAGCTTATGAACCGGGATTACGGCACCAACCGCTTCCGTATACTGGCCAATCAGGTCAGGAATGAGCAGGAAGGTCGCCATCTGTTTGAAAAACTGACCCGGGTTACCGAGCGCTTTCTTGATGTGGCACTACAATATGTGGGTATGGTGCCGTATGACGAGGCCGTAAAAAAAGCGGTACAGCGCCAGCGTGCCGTGCTGGACGCCTATCCGCGGGCAAAAGCATCGTTGGCGATCAAGAGCCTCGCGGAGAAAGTGGATAGCTGGCCGCTGCCATCATCGCCCCGGGGACATCTGGAATTCTTTGTGGAGCGGCTCGTCGAAGTCTGATTTTGATCCTGTCACTGAATAGCCGGATACATGACATTGGCGAAAGAACTTGGAACCTACAACCGGACGGGTACACGAGGACCTTCCCAGCTCGTTGAGGAGCAGGCCCCGCTGGTCAAAAAAATAGCGCTTCACCTCATGGCGCGGCTGCCGGCATCTGTCCAACTGGATGACCTTATGCAGGCAGGCATGATTGGCTTGTTGGAAGCTGCACAGCGATACAGTTCCGACAAGGGGGCTACCTTTGAGACATACGCCGGGATCCGGATTCGCGGAGCCATGGTAGATGAAATTCGCAAAGGTGACTGGGTACCCCGATCCGTCCACAGGAACTCCCGCCGCATTGCCAAAGCCATCAAGGCTGTCGAGGACCGCCTGGGTCGGGAAGCTCAAGACTCGGAAGTAGCCGAGGAGCTGGGGCTGGACCTCGACGAATACTATTCCTCCCTGAGCGATGCTAACAGTGGCCGACTTTTTAGCCTGGATGAGCTCAATGAATCCGGCGAGCTGCCGATAGAAGAAACAGAGGACAGTGATAACCCGTTGGATGGCTTGGCGTCCGACAACTTCCGGAAGAGCCTGGCAGCTGCGATTGGTGACCTGCCCGAGCGAGAAAAGCTGGTGCTCAGCCTTTACTATCAGGAAGAATTGAACCTGAAGGAAATTGGTGCTGTGTTGGGTGTCAGTGAAAGCCGGGTCAGCCAGATTCACAGCCAGGCCGCGCTCCGTCTGCGGGGGCGTCTTACTGGTTGGCAGAGCTGAACAGGCCGCCAGTCCCATTGAACAGCGTTACCAGGCATTCTTTACTGTAGCCTTTTGGTAACCGGTGCTTTACAACCGGCTCAAAGGCCACACAATAAGCGGTTAAACTACCGGCCTGCTAGACTGTGAGCCGGAAGCCAAAAACGAATTCCGGGCGTTTTTAACTGGAGGTCCCATTGGACAAGAACATGAAAATCCTGATTGTGGATGACTTCTCCACAATGCGACGGATCATTAAGAACCTGCTTCGCGATCTCGGTTTTACAAACACTGACGAAGCAGACGACGGCAATACAGCACTGCCTATGCTCAGGAGCGGCAAATACGATTTTCTGGTAACCGACTGGAATATGCCAGGGATGTCCGGACTCGATCTGCTCAAGGAAGTCCGTGCCGATGACAGCCTGAAAACCCTGCCTGTGCTCATGGTGACCGCCGAGGCGAAGCGCGACCAGATTGTCGCTGCTGCGCAGGCCGGTGTGAACGGCTACGTGGTCAAGCCCTTCACGGCAGCCGTACTCAAGGAGAAGATTGAGAAGATCTTCGAACGCATCCAGTAATTCAGAGGTCGGACGGCTCCCATGAGCAATAGAAAAAAAGACCCACAGGGGCTCGACCCGGAGGTCACGGAGAAACTCCGCAGCCAGGCGGCCGAGTTGGTTGAACAGGTCAACGCCGGGGACTATGGCCGCGCGATGACGCTGATCAATGAATTGAGCGAGGTGAGGGACCAGAGCCTGTATCGGGAAGTCGGCCGCTTGACCCGCAGCCTCCACGAGGCGATCCGCAATTTCCAGATCGATCCCCGTAACGCCGAACAGTCAGAAGCTCTGTCGAAGATGACCGATGCGTCGGATCGCCTTGAGTACGTGGTTCAGATGACCGGTAAAGCGGCCAATCGGACCATGGATCTGGTTGAGGAGGCTATGCCCAAGGCCAGCGCCCTCCGCGACGAGGCCGCCGAGCTGAGAGACCAGTGGCAGAAACTGCGTCGCCGCGAGATGGCGCCGGCTGAATTTCGTGAGCTCTATGCCCGTATCGACACGTTTTTCGTGACCCTGAATACCGATGCCGGGGCGATGTACGACAACTTGTCGGAAATTCTTCTGGCCCAGGATTTCCAGGACCTCACTGGGCAGGTGATCCAAAAGGTCACCACTCTGGTTAAAGAGGTGGAAGAGCATCTGTTGAGCCTGGTAGTGATGGCGAGTCATGTGGACCAGATGACCGGCACCGTGCATGAACTGGAAGAGCGGGAAAAGATATCGGCGGAACAGGGTGTTGGTCCACAGATCAAGGCCGAAGAACGCGAAGACGTAGTATCGGGACAGGACGATGTTGATGATCTTCTGTCCAGTCTCGGTTTCTGAGTAAGAGAGGGTAACGCATGGCGCTTGATGCCGATGAAGAGATCCTGCAGGACTTCCTTGTTGAGGCAGGCGAGATACTCGAAAAGCTGTCGGAGCAACTGGTCGACCTGGAACAAAACCCGGACGACAGCGATCTGCTCAACGCCATCTTCCGAGGCTTTCACACCGTAAAAGGCGGCGCTGGGTTTCTGCAACTCGATGCCCTGGTGAACTGCTGTCATTCCGCGGAGAACGTCTTCGATATACTGCGCAACCATAAGCGCAAGGTAGACTCGGAACTGATGGACGTGGTGCTGGAAGCCCTGGATCACGTCAATGCCATGTTTGAACAGGTTCGCCACCACGAGGAACCGACGCCAGCTCCCGAGGAACTGATTGCCGCTCTGGACGCATTGGCGCAGCCGGCAGGGGAGTCGTCGCCAGCAAACGCAGCGGTCGCTCGCGAAGAACAGAACGAGAGCAATGAAGCCAGTTCTGGAGACGATGGCGGTGATATTACCGACGACGAATTCGAGCGGTTGCTGGATGCCCTGGAAGAGGAAAAGACCAGCGCTCCGGTTTCCAGTGACGACGGCAATGAATTTTCAGGCGGTGACGGAGGGAGCGGAGACGACATCTCCGATGATGAATTCGAGGCCCTGCTGGACCAATTGCATGGCAAGGGACAGTTCTCAGGCCCGCCTGAAACCGGCAAGACAGCCCCTGACAGCCAGGATGCCTCGGGCGACAAGGTTACCAGTGATGAGGCCAGTGACAGCAAGGGTGGCGACGACCTGATTTCGGACGACGAGTTCGAAAAGTTGCTGGATGACCTGCACGGCAAGGGTGGTAGCCCTACGGCAGAAACTGCCAAGCCGGCCCCTGGGCCTGCTGCAAAGCAGCCGTCGGCCACGTCTCCCAGTGCCAAGGCTGACAAGCCCGCGCAACCGACTGGTAAGCCCGAAAAAGCGCCTGCGGATAATGGCAAGGCAGGCGTAACGCCCGCGATGCCGGCACGGGATGCGAATGCACCAGTGGCTGAAACTTCGGTGCGGGTGGATACCAAGCGCCTGGACGACATCATGAACATGGTGGGTGAACTGGTGTTGGTGCGTAACCGGTTGCAGCGTCTGGGCGCCCAGAGTGAAGACGAGCATATGCACAAAGCCGTCTCCAACCTGGACGTGGTGACCACCGATCTTCAGTCAGCGGTGATGGCAACGCGGATGCAGCCCATCAAGAAAGTATTTGGCCGCTTCCCGCGGGTGGTTCGCGACCTGGCACGCAGCCTGAAGAAAGAAATCAACCTTGAGATGCACGGCGAAGAGACCGACCTGGACAAAAACCTGGTCGAGGCGCTGTCCGATCCTCTGGTCCATCTTGTTCGCAACTCGGTTGATCACGGTATAGAGGCACCCGATATTCGTGAAAAGGCGGGCAAGCCTCGTCAGGGTCGTGTGACGCTGTCGGCTGAGCAGGAAGGCGACCACATCCTGTTGTCCATCGAAGACGACGGTGCTGGTATGGATCCGGATGTACTGCGCCGAAAAGCGGTCGAAAAGGGCATCTACGAACAGGATGCCGCTGACCGACTGACCAACACCGAGTGCTACAACCTGATTTTCTCCGCCGGGTTCTCCACCAAGGATCAAATATCGGATGTGTCCGGTCGTGGCGTTGGCATGGACGTGGTGAAAACCAAGATCAGTCAGCTCAACGGGCAGCTGAGCGTCGAGTCGGAGCTGGGCAAAGGGTCTCGCATCGTCATCAAGGTGCCGCTGACCCTGGCCATCATGCCTACCCTGATGATCATGCTTGGCGACCAATCCTTCGCGCTGCCACTGGTGAACGTGGTCGAGATTTTCCATCTGGACCTCAGCAAGAAGAACATTGTGGATGGCCGTGAATGCATCGTGGTTCGAGACAAAGTCTTCCCGTTGTTCCACATCAAGCGATGGCTGGTCAAAGGCGCCGCTGGGCAGCCGGAACCAGAAAACGCCCACGTGGTTATCGTGGCGATGGGAACGCGGCGCGTCGGTTTTGTGGTGGATCAGCTGATCGGGCAGGAAGAGGTGGTGATCAAGCCCCTGGGCCGGGCCCTTCAGGGAACGCCGGGTATGGCGGGTGCGACCATCACTGGCGACGGTCGTATTGCACTCATTATTGATGTTCCGAGCCTGCTGCAAAACTACGGCAAATAACGTTGCGGCGGGCCCAGGTTTAGGAGAAATGGATGACGGTTTCTGTCCTGGTCGTTGATGATTCAGGTTTTTTCCGCAAGCGACTGACGGAAATCCTGACCGCTTCCGGTCAGATCAAGGTGGTTGGTGTGGCCACCAATGGGCGCGAAGGTGTCGAGCTGGCTGAAAAGCTGAGGCCTGACGTCATCACCATGGACTACGAGATGCCCGTCATGGACGGTATCAGCGCCGTCCGTGAGATCATGAAGCGACAGCCGGCGCCGGTATTGATGTTCTCCTCTCTCACCTACGAGGGTGCCCGGGTGACCCTGGATGCCCTTGAGGCAGGTGCCGTTGATTTCCTGCCCAAGAATTTTGAGGAAATTGCCCGGGATTCCAGTCAGCTTCAAAAAATACTCATTGAGCGTGTACTGGATGTCGCTGGCAGTCGCCCTGGTGCGAAACCGTCGGCGCCGCCTCCCACCGCTCCGCCGCCTTCGCCCCGTAGCCCTGGACCGGCAAGGCGCAGCGTGCCCGAGCGGCCGGCGGTATCGGACAGGTCCTCTCGCCCCAGCGCCCCAGAGCCTGAAGCACCGGCCCGTCGTTCGATTCGCCGCGGGCCTGCGAAACACTACAGTGTGGTTGCCATCGGCACGTCCACCGGCGGCCCGGTGGCCTTGCAACGTGTACTAATGGCGTTACCGGCCGGGTTTCCCGCGCCTGTGGTGCTCGTTCAGCATATGCCGGCCAGTTTTACCCCGGCGTTTGCCGAGCGCCTGAACAAGCTGTGCCAGATTCAGGTACGCCAGGCTGAAGACGGCGAAATGCTGAAGCCGGGCGTTGCGTTGCTTGCCCCCGGGGGCAAGCAGATGATGATTGAAAACCGGGGTGGCCAGGGCAGGGTCAGGATTCTTCCCGGAGATGACCGGCTTAACTACAAGCCCTGTGTGGATGTGACGTTCGGCTCCCTGGCCAGGAGTTTTCCCGGCAAGACCCTGGGCCTGATCCTGACGGGTATGGGCTCGGATGGAAAGGAAGGCTGTCGCCTGATGAAGCAGTCAGGCTCCGATATCTGGTCCCAGGACGAAAAAACCTCGGTGATCTACGGTATGCCCATGGCCGTGGCCAAGGCCGGGTTGTCTGACGAAATCCTTGCGCTCGATGACATTGGTCCCCGCCTGGCGGATGGGGTGAGCTGATGGATATTCTCAGCCTGCTGGGCGTCATTCTTGCCTTTGTGGCGATTCTCGGTGGAAACCTGCTGGAAGGTGGCGCCATCAGCTCGCTGTTCAATGGCCCGGCCGCGCTGATCGTGATTGGTGGTACGCTTGCAGCCACTATTCTCCAGACCTCCTGGCCGCTGTTAAAGCGGGCCTTTTCCCAGGTGCGCTGGGTGTTCTTTCCCCCCTACATCAGCCTGGAAGATGGTATCGGCAAAGTCATCGACTGGAGCGTCAAGGCCCGTAAGCAGGGTTTGCTGGGGCTGGAAGGGTTGGCTGAGAAGGAATCTGAGCGCTTTGCCCGTAAAGGGCTGCAACTGCTGGTGGACGGCGCTGAGACAGAAACCATCCGTAGCATTATGGAGGTGGACCTTGAGTCCCGTGAACAGCGGGATCTGGAGTCCGCCCGGGTGTTTGAGGCCATGGGTGGCTATTCGCCGACCATTGGCATCATTGGCGCGGTGATGGGGCTTATTCAGGTGATGACCAACCTCGAAGACCCCCAGTCACTTGGCAGCGGTATCGCCACTGCGTTCGTGGCCACCATCTACGGTGTTGCTCTGGCGAACCTGCTGTTCTTCCCGGTTGCCAACAAGTTGCGAGGCATTCTGCGGGAACGCACCCGTTATGAAGACATGATGATCGACGGCATCATCGCCATTGCCGATGGCGAGAACCCTAAATCCATCGAGCTGCGCCTGCGGGGCTTCCTGTAGTGCCGGCACCTGGCTGAGGGGTAAGCTGATGAGACGACGCAGGCAGCAGGATGACGATCTTCACAACAAGGAACGCTGGCTGATTTCCTACGCCGACTTCATCACCTTGTTGTTCGCGTTCTTTGTCGTGATGTATTCCGTGTCGTCGGTGAACGAGGGCAAGTACAAGGTGCTCTCTGAAACTCTGACTGGCGTCTTCAATGCCCCCCAGCGCTCCTTTCAGCCTATCGAAGTGGGTGATCAGCCCCGACGTTCGACGCCGCAGGCGGCCGAGGATGTGATTAACCCGCCGGTGACCGAAGCTCCGCAAAATCCCTCCATGAGTGCAGAAGGGCGCACCGAGGCGCTGCGTGCCATGGCGGACCAGTTGGCTTTGGAGTTTGACGAACTGATCAATCAGGGTGTGGTTACACTGGAAACCAGCGACGAGTGGTTGGAGCTCAGTCTCCGCAACAGCCTGCTATTTGGTAGTGGTGATGCCGAGCCCCATTACGATGCCTTCGACGTGGTGGAGAAAATCGCTGCTGTACTCCGCAACCGGGATAACGCGATCCGGGTTGAGGGCTTCACGGATAACCGCCCGATAAACACCGGTGCCTTCCCCTCCAACTGGGAGCTGTCCGCTGCGCGATCAGCGGCGGTTGTGCGCATGTTGTCGATGGAGGGTGTTGAGGCCGAACGGCTGGCCGCTGTTGGTTACGGTGAGCACCAACCGGTGGCCCGCAACGATACCGAGGAAGGCCGCCATCGCAATCGACGCGTGGTCCTGCTGATCTCCCGCGACGCCAGTATCCGTGGCGCGATGCGATAACACCTTTCTGATCATCACGTTGCGGAGTCATGGCGGAAGGTGCCTATAGGCGAGTTGGCACAATATCTGTATTAACGTCTGTACATCTTTAGATCCCGGCAAGCGCTTGCCGGATTGTTTTCAAGTTGAACGGATCGTGGCCGATAACTCGTTATGCGTGCGACGTTTCCGGAACGGGTATTTCTGGAGAATCAGTGTGGTGACGAGGTTGGCGATGAATTTGGTGACGGATATGGAGTGCACAGCGTGCGCATCTGGGCAGTAGCCAATCAAAAAGGCGGTGTGGGCAAAACCACATCGGTTGTCGCCCTGGGTGGCCTCTTGGCCGAGAGCGGCAAGCGCGTTCTGGTGGTCGACCTGGACCCTCACGGATCATTGACCAGCTGGTTCGGGTACGACCCGGATACCATTGCCCACAGTGTGTTCGATCTGTTCCAGCACCAGGGTAAAGTACCGGATGGTTTGCCGGCCCAGTTGATTACCGAAACCAGCTGTCCGGGGCTATCCCTGTTGCCGGCCAGCACAGCGCTGGCAACTCTCGAACGGAGAATGGTCGGTGTTGAAGGCATGGGACTGATTGTATCCCGGGCCCTGACCCAGTTGTGGGACGATTTCGACTACGTCCTGCTGGACAACACCCCATCGCTCGGCGTGCTGATGGTGAACGCGCTTGCCGCCGCACAACACCTGATCATTCCGGTTCAGACCGAGTTTCTTGCCATCAAAGGCCTTGAGCGAATGCTGCACACGCTCACCATGATCATGCGCTCCCAGAAGAACCAGCTTTCCTACACCATTGTACCGACGCTGTTTGACCGGCGAACGCAGGCATCGGTAAAAAGTCTTAACCAGTTGAGAAAGACCCACAGCGATACGCTATGGCGCTTCGCCATTCCAGTGGACACCAAGTTCCGCGATGCCAGCCAGGCCGGGATTACCCCATCATCCATGGATGCTGAAACCCATGGTGTTCGGGGATATGCCCGCCTGCTGAGTGATCTACAGGAAATAACACGCTCGGTGGCGGAGCGTCGGCATGGCTGACAAAAAAATGACACAGGTGGCGGACCCTGGCTCCGCCATTGCCAGCTATCTGGACGAACTGCTGCATACGGCGACAGATAGCGCTCTGCGAGAGGAACCGGAACCGCCAAAACCGGTGGCTCGTGAACGCACTCGCATCGCGCCGAAGCCTGCGCCCATTGTGGCCCGTCCGGTCGCGGAGGCGAAGTCTGAGTTGCGAAAGCCGGTAACACCGGCCCCGGTGGCGGAAAAAGCACCGGAGGTGGAGTCGCCCCCGGTTGAGCACAAACAGGCCGCCGATATTCCGTCGCCTCCTGAGGTGGAGCCGCCGGGGCGGCCGGAATGGTCAGACAAACCGTTCGAATGCCTGATCTTCACGGTGGCAGGGCTGCAGCTGGCGGTGCCGTTGATACTGCTCGGCGCCATTCATCGAATAGAAGAGCCGGTGAAGCCGATCCCCGGCAGCCCCCGCTGGTATATGGGCATGCGCCCGGACCGGGAACGTAATCTCAGAGTGGTGGATACGGCGGAATGGATTATGGCGGGCCGGGCACCGGAGGACGCACGGGACAACTATCGCTTCGTGATCCGGCTGGACAGCAGTGAGTGGGGGTTGGCCTGTGACGATGTCGCGCAGTCGTTTACCCTGAAACCGGATGAAGTACGCTGGCGGACGGCCCGCAGCAAGCGACCTTGGCTGGCGGGCACGGTCATCGACCACATGTGCGCACTGATTGATGTTAAAACCATGGCGGACTTGCTGGTCCGGGCTGAGCGGGAACACCACCTCGACCTGAGTTAGCAATTTCCGGTTACCGAATGAAACCGTGCTCTGCTGGCACGGTTTGTGCCCTGAACTATAGTATTGGGCACTGATGATGAATTTTTGACGATCAGGCTGCCCGCCGGGCAGCCGAACAGGAGATACAAGGCTATGGCATCCCCGAGCGGACAGCAAAATCAGGCCCAGGATGATCAGGTACTGCAGTACGTGACCTTCAGGCTGGATGACGAAACCTATGGCATTGACGTCATGCAGATTCAGGAAGTGTTGCGATACACCGAGATTGCGCCGGTTCCAGGTGCCCCGGATTACGTTCTGGGCATCATCAACCTGCGGGGCAATGTGGTCACCGTTATCGACACCCGCCGTCGCTTTGGCCTGGCGGATGCGGAAGTCACTGACGCGACACGCATTGTGGTCATGGAGTCGTCCAACCAGGTGATGGGTATCCTGGTGGATTCGGTTGCCGAGGTGGTGTACCTGAAAGCCAGTGAAATTGAGACCGCGCCCAATGTGGGGAACGAGGAAAGCGCCAAGTTCATCCAGGGGGTGTGTAACAAGAACGGCGAACTGATCATATTGGTCGAGTTCGACAAGATGTTGTCAGACCACGAATGGGCTGAAATCTCCTCACTGTAATGCCGGCTTTGGCCGGACAGCAGGCTGGATGGACGCCCCGTGGTTTCAACTAACCGAGGACGTCCATCATGTTTGCAGAAATCTCTTCCCTGGCCCCGTGGCTTCTGACAGCCGCTGCCCTGTGCCTACTGTTCGCCCAGGGTATGATGCTACGCCGTGAAAACCGAAAACTTCGGGAGCAAATGAAAGAGCGCTGCGAAACCCTTGGCCGCGAGCTCCACGCAACAGCCAGTGGCAGTATGGGGGTTGGGCAGCGAGTGGTCACCTGCGAGCGCCAGCTTCATGAATTGCGGGGTATGCTTGACGAAATGCGCCAGAACGATCCGTTAAGGATTTCCTACGATGAGGCCTCAAGGTTAGTGGACCTGGGGGCGGATATCGACGACCTGATGAATACCTGTGGCATTTCACGGCCGGAAGCCGAACTGGTATCAGCGCTCCGCAAGCGCCAGGCGGCCTGACCTAAGGGTTTATCTGTCTAATCTTCACGGGGCCGTCCGGCGTCCTCTGGCGTACGGCCCTGAAGATTGAAGGCAAAGGCAAGAATTTCAGCCACCACCCGGTAGAGTGTCTCCGGGATCTCGTCGTTCAGTTCCAGTCGCGCCAGTATGCTGGCCAGCTCCGGATTTTCGTACAGCGGCACATTATGCTCACGGGCAATGCGGATGATTTCCTCCGCCAGTTCGTGGGTACCGCTCGCCGCAATGACTGGAGCCCGTTCGCCATCGTATTTCAGTGCCACCGCCGCCGGTGAATCTGTGTTCTGATGATCTTTGCTCATACCCGCGTGTCCACCAGCCGGTGCTCAAGACGGGTGTTTGCACCCCTTGGTGTCCCTCTCCGGCACTCCAGGTCCACCACATCCAGGCCGATATCCGAAAGGCCCTTTCGTAATTGCGGCAGATCTTCCCGCACCTGACGCAGCGTGGACTGCTTCTCCGCCCACACCTGCGCAGACACCTGATCCTGCCGCAGCGATACATCAAAATGCAAAGGCCCGGCCTCATCCAGATCCATGGCCAGTGAAAGACGCCATTCCGTTGCCCGGGGGGTGCCAGAGGTTTTCTGGCCGCTGTCTGCCGGATCCTGTTCGATTCGCAACTGGGCGATCCGTGGTTCGTTGTTGGGGTTCAGCCAGGGGAGCTCAAGCAGCATGGTTGATACCGGTGTTGGCGCCTCGGCGGTGGTCCGTGTGGAGAGTATCTGGCTGTGTAACTGATTCACGGTAATACGATTGAGCATGCCAGCCAGCAGCCTGAGCATTTGCCCAGCTGTGGGTTCGGCAGACCCCTGTGGTGGCGGAGGTGGAAACGTATTGGGGAACTGAAGCGGTGCCTGCACCAGTTCCGGACTTGCCAGCGGTGTAAAGCGGTTGAAGGCGTCGGGGCCGCTCCCCTGTTGTGCGAGCAAGGCGGTAATCACCCGGCCGATAGCCAGCTTGAGATCGGGTAGGGCGGCCTGGGGCGCCCTCGCCAGCCGCGATTCGGCGAACAGCCCGCTTTCCTCGACCCACTGCCGCAACTGGCCGGCCGCACCGGGTTGAGTTCCGGCACCTGGCGTCAGTGACTGGCTGGACGGCAGCCGTGATATCAGTTGTTCAATAGCCTGCCTCACCGGTTGGGGAAGTGGCTGTGGTGGATTGTTGATGAGGGTTCCAGTGGGCGCAACGCTGTCGGGTCTCGCACCGCCGGTCAGCGTTGTCAGAATTCTGGCAAGGCCGGCATCAACGGACTGTTGCCAGGGCAGGCGCTGCGCCAGCGCCCGGGAGATCGTGGTTTCCGGCGCCTGGGCCAGCTTCCCCATCAGTTGCAGTTCATTGCCCGCACGCATGATCTTGACCCAGTCACCGGTTTCCAGGGATGTGTCTCCAATAGCCGCCTGAACGGTCAGCGACTGGCCGCGAACTTCCAGCAACAACTGCGCGCCGGCAGAGGATTGTCGGTTGATCACGTCTGCCACCCGAGCGAGTGTTGCCTCGCGATTGGCAAGCTTGAGCTGGTCGAGCTGCACACGGGCAGAGGCCGCGTCCAGTACCGCCGAAGGTTGTCCGCTGGCTGGCCGCTGAGCGATCGGCACCGGTGACTCGGTTTTGGGTGGTGGTGTGGGGTTACCGTTTGGTAATTTCATTGCCACTGATTTGATGTCAGACAAGAGTATTCCTGAGGCGCTTTCGCTATAATACGCCCCGCCGGTAAGTATTGCCTTTCCGAACGTCTGAACCCTCCGGGTCAGTAAAGTGTACACCAGCTCTGGGGCCCCGATGTCTGAGCCGTTACTACAGGCTGTCAATCTGCAATGTGAGCGTGATGACCGGATACTGTTCCGGGATCTCTCTGTCTCCATACTGCCCGGTACTCTGACCCGTGTCGAGGGGCCTAACGGCTCTGGCAAGACTACGTTGCTTAGAATTCTTGCCGGACTGAACGACAGTTACAGTGGTGACCTGCTCTGGCGAGGAAGGCCTCGTCATACCTACCGGGAGGAATTCCTCCGCAATATGCTCTACCTTGGCCATCGCCCGGGTATCAAACCGTTGCTTACCCCCATGGAAAATCTCCGCGCCCTGATGGCCGGGCGTCGGTATGTGACCGATAAGGTGCTCTGGCAGGCATTGGAAGGCACCGGCCTGGGTGGTTTCCAGAACGTACCCAGTCGTAACCTTTCCGCCGGGCAGCAACGTCGGGTGGCACTCGCCAGATTACTGGTTGCAGATGAACCCCTGTGGATTCTGGATGAGATATTTACCGCCATTGATGCCCACGGTGTGGCTGCTCTCGAGCGATTGCTGGTGGACCGGGTCGCAAGTGGTGGCGCGATCGTAGTGACCACACACCACGACCTTAATCTGCCCTCGATGCACCGAATTACCCTGGGGGGCAGTCATGACCATGGTCTCTGAAGCCGGGCTTCCTGTTCGTACCCCAGATGAGTCAGTAAGCGTATTGTCGGCCATGAAAGCCGTATTCTCGCGGGATCTGAAAACCGCCTTTCGCCAGCCTCAGGATCTGCTCAATCCGCTACTGTTTTTCGTCATGGTCGTAACGCTGTTCCCCCTCGGGGTTAGCCCCGAAGTATCATTCCTGCGGGAGGCGGGTAGCGGTATCCTGTGGGTTGCGGCCTTGCTGTCCGTGTTATTGTCACTGGATCATCTTTTCCGTCATGATTTCGACGACGGCACGCTTGAGCAACTGGTACTGCAGCCCCAGCCGCTGTTTTTGCTGGTACTGGCGAAGTCACTGGCCCATTGGGTACTCACTGGCCTGCCACTGGTGGTGCTGGCGCCTGTTCTGGGGGTGATGGTGCATCTTGAGGGGAACTCTGTTGCCATTCTGTGTCTAACGCTGCTGATCGGAACACCGGTCCTCAGCTTGATCGGTTCCATTGGTGCGGCATTGACCCTCGGACTGAGATCGGCAGGCGTGCTCTTGTCCCTGCTGATCATTCCGCTGTACATTCCGGTGCTGATTTTTGGCACAGGCACGGTAATGGCTGCGTCTGAGAGCGCGCCGGTGGGTGGACAGCTCGCGTTGATGGGGGCGTTTCTGGTGTTGGCGCTGACACTGGCGCCGTTTGCATCGGCGGCGGCCCTGAGGATCAGTCTGTCCAACAGTTAAAGGTAAAAAGGTAACAACCTGATGTGGCAAATCTTTCACAAGCTGGGGTCGCCAAAATGGTTCTTCGGCATTGCCTCAACACTGATGCCCTGGCTGCTTGTGGTGGGGGCAGCCCTGTTGTTGACCGGTATTGTCTGGGGGTTGGGGTTTGCGCCACAGGATTACCTGCAGGGTAATAGTTATCGCATCATTTTCATTCACGTACCGTCTGCGTTTCTGGCCCAGTCGGTGTATATCATGATGGCCGTTGCGGCGTTGGTTACGCTGGTTTGGCGTATGAAACTGGCCGATGTTTTCGTCAAGGCCGTGGCACCGGTTGGTGCAGTGTTGACCTTCCTGGCCCTGTTTACCGGTGCGGTTTGGGGTAAGCCCACCTGGGGAACCTGGTGGATCTGGGATGCCCGGCTTACCTCGATGCTGATCCTGCTGTTTCTTTATTTTGGGGTGATGGCGTTGGGAGCGGCCATCTCCGATGAGAAATCCTCGGCACGTGCCGTTGCCGTGCTGGTACTGGTGGGAGTGGTCAATATACCGATCATCAAGTATTCCGTGGAGTGGTGGAATACCCTGCACCAGCCAGCGACGTTCAAGCTCACGGAAAAGCCCAGTATGCCCGCGGAAATGTGGGTGCCCCTGTTGCTCTCGGTATTGGGGCTTTATCTGATATTTGGCTGGCTCGCCTGTCTGCGTATGCAGACCAACATTTTGGCGCGTGAAGGCCGCACCCGCTGGGTAAAAGAACTGGTTCAGGCACGGGAGAACTGACGCAATGGCCTTCGACTCTTTTGGTGCTTTTCTGGCGATGGGCGGCCACGGCCCGTATGTCTGGGCATGCTATGCGGTGTTTTTCCTGCTGATGGGAGTCATGACGTGGTGGTCGCTGCGTCAGCGGCGGGTCGTAATTGCGCAACAGCGACGCCGTATGGCCCCCGCTCCGTCGGTGGACGAGCGCCCGGCGGCGGCCAGCTTTACCCGAATCGAATCTTCTCAAGACTGACTGGTAGATCAAACATGCACCCGATCCGAAAAAAACGGCTTACCATTGTCCTTTTTCTCCTTGTCGGGGTGTCGGTGGCCGTGGCCCTGACGACCTACGCGCTGCGGCAGAATATCAACCTGTTTTACGACCCAAGCCAGATTGCCGCTGGCGAAGCGCCGGTGGACGTCCGCATCCGTGCCGGGGGCATGGTGGAAGAAGGGACTGTGCAGCGTGATCCGGAAAGCCTGAAAGTGGAGTTCAAGGTGACGGACTTTACCTCATCGGTATTGGTGGAATACACCGGGATCCTGCCGGACCTGTTTGCCGAAGGGCAGGGCGTTGTCGCCATGGGGCGCATGGACGGCAATGGCCGTTTTGTCGCGGACCAGGTGCTGGCAAAGCACGACGAGAATTATATGCCACCGGAAGTGAACGACGCCCTGGAAAAGGCCGCCGGCAAGCGGGCCGCCATGCCTGCGACAGCCGGTGAATCCAGCGCCGGTTACTAGCGTTGCTGGCCCACGTTTAAGAGAGTTGGAGAATCCTGATGTATCCGGAACTCGGACAGATCGCCCTGATACTCGCGCTGTTGCTGGCAGTGCTCCTTTCCGTGGTCCCCCTGGTGGGCTCGGTGACGGGTCGTGACCAGTTGCTGGCCTTCGCCCGGCCGCTGTCAGCGGGCCTGTTCGTCTTCGTTGCCCTGGCCTTTGGTCTTCTGACTCACGCGTTTGTGACCGATGACTTTTCCGTGGCCTATGTCGCCAACAACAGCAATAGCATGCTGCCCTGGTACTACAAATTCAGCGCGGTGTGGGGCGGCCATGAAGGCTCGCTGCTGCTCTGGGTGCTGATGCTTGTTGGCTGGACGCTGGCGGTCGCCATATTCAGCCGGCGCCTGCCGTCGGTGATGGTGTCCCAGGTGTTGTCGGTGCTTGGTATGGTCACGGTGGGCTTCCTGTTGTTTACCATCATGACCTCCAATCCTTTCGATCGTACGCTCCCCAATGTGCCGGCCGATGGCGCCGACCTGAACCCGCTGTTGCAGGATTTCGGGCTGATCGTGCATCCACCCATGTTGTACATGGGGTATGTGGGCTTCTCCGTGGCTTTTGCCTTTGCCATTGCCGCGCTGATCAATGGCAAACTGGATGCGGCCTGGGCTCGTTGGTCCCGCCCCTGGACCACAGTGGCCTGGGCTTTCCTTTCCCTGGGCATTGCCCTGGGTAGCTGGTGGGCCTATTACGAACTGGGTTGGGGCGGCTGGTGGTTCTGGGATCCGGTCGAGAACGCCTCGCTGCTGCCCTGGTTGTCCGGAACGGCGCTGATGCACAGTCTGGCCGTCACCGAGAAGCGCGGCGTATTCAAGAGTTGGACCGTGCTGCTGGCCATCGTAACCTTCGCCCTGAGCCTGCTGGGAACCTTCCTGGTGCGTTCCGGGGTGCTGACCTCTGTCCACGCCTTCGCCTCAGACCCCGACCGGGGGACATTCCTGCTGGCGCTACTGGCGATTACGATTGTTTCGAGCTTGACCCTGTACGCGTTCAGGGCGCCGGTGGTGCATGTGCGCTCCCGTTACGGCAGCCTGTCCCGTGAAATCTTCCTGCTGATGAACAATGTGTTGTTGGTTGCCGCAACCCTGTTGGTGTTGGTGGGGACTCTTTATCCATTGGTTCTGGACTACCTGGACATGGGGCGGCTATCCATCGGTGAACCCTTCTTCAACCTGACCTTCAGCCCCCTGGGAATTGCCGCCGGCTTGCTGTTGGGGGCAGGTATATTCTCCCGCTGGAAGAAAACCGACGGCGGCTGGCTGGGCCGCAAACTGCTGTGGCCGTTGGCTGTCAGTATGATCGGGACCAGTGCTGTGCTGGTTGGGTACGGCAAGTTTGAGCCCTGGGCGTTTGGGGGCCTGTTCTCAGCGATGTGGATTACGGTGGCCACCTTTTGGGATCTCTGGGAAAAGTCCGGGTCACGGAAGGGGCGCCTCCATGGCCTCAGGCGTCAATCCCGCAGTTACTACGGCATGGTGTTCGGGCATCTGGGGCTGGCCATCACCATGGCGGGTGCGACGGTCGCGTCCAACTACGGTATCGAGCGGGACGTACGCATGTCGCCCGGGGACACCGCGATGGTGGGTGATTATCGGGTTGCGTTTGCCGAAATTGGCAACCGAAGAGGGCAGAACTTCACCGCGGAGTACGGTCGTTTTGACGTTTACGATTCGGATGGCGGTCTGATATCCACGCTATACCCGGAGAAGCGCCGATACATGGTTCAACGTAACACCATGACCGAGGCTGGTATTGACGGCGGTCTGTTCCGGGATATTTTTGTCGCCATCGGTGAGCGGGTGTCTGACGATGCCTGGGCGATCCGGCTTCAATACAAACCGCTGGTCCGCTGGTTGTGGTTGGGGGCGCTGTTTATGGCCGCTGGTGGCTTCCTGGCCATTTCGGACCGCCGCTATCGCATTCGCGACAAGGTTGCGGAAAACGGTAAGGCCAAGGCACCGAACGCAGGCGGTGAGCGCGGAGCAGACCCAGTAGGAGCGGCGTCATGAAGCGGCTGCTGCTGTTCACGCCGTTGATCCTCGCTGTGGTACTCGGAGTGGTCCTGTTCGCCGGTATTGGCAAAGACCCCAACAAACTCGAGTCGGCGTTGATCGGCAAACCGGTGCCCGAGTTTTTGTTGACGGATCTCCACAACGAAAGTCGCGAGCTGACTCGTGAGGTTTTTGAAGGGCATGTGTCCCTGCTGAATGTCTGGGGTACCTGGTGCCCGGCCTGCCGGGATGAGCATGGTGATCTGGTCTGGCTGGCGGAAGAGAAAGGCGTGCGTATCGTTGGCCTTAACTATAAGGACAACCGGGATGATGCCCTGGTCTGGCTTGATCGGTTGGGCGACCCGTATCAGGTGTCGATCTACGACCCCCGTGGCAGCCTCGGGTTTGACCTGGGGGTTTATGGCGCGCCGGAAACCTATGTCATTGATGCCGAAGGTATTGTGCGTTACCGCCATGTTGGCGTGGTCAACGAAAAAGTATGGGAGCAGGACATCAAGCCCATCGTCGACCGGTTCAGGGGGAAGATCTGATGTGGCGCCCGGTGTTTGCATGGCTGCTACTGATGACAATTGCGCCGATGTCGGTAGCGGATGCCCGCGACGTTTACGGGTTTGATACTCAGGCGCAGGAGCAGAGGTTCCAGACCCTGATTTCGGAGTTGCGTTGCCCGAAGTGCCAGAACCAGAACATCGCCGATTCCAATGCGCCGATTTCCAAGGACATGCGCGACGAGGTGTACCGGATGATGTCTGATGGCGCCAGCAACGAGGAAATTGTCGGAGCACTGGTCGACCGCTTTGGTGAATTCGTGCGATACAAGCCGGAGGTGGATAGCCGCACCATCCTGCTGTGGGCAACGCCAGCCATTGTGGTCCTGGGTGGCCTGATGGTGGTGGCCGGGATTGTCATCCGTTCCCGCAGGGCCGGCCAGGACGAGCCAGCCCTGACCGACGAAGAGCGTGCACGGGCATCCAGAATGCTCGATGGCGATGACTCCAGCCGCACCTGACTTCAAACAACACTCTTTCTCAACCGGATTAATGACCGTTCTATGACACAGACCTTCTGGCTGACGGCCGCTGTATTAATCGTACTTGCCCTGGCGTTTGTGGTGGCGCCGTTGTTCCTGCACCGTTCCGGCCGGCGCGCGGAAATGGATCTGCGCAACCAGAACCTGTTGGCATATCGCAGCCGAATGGCGGAACTGGATCGCGAGTTTGAAGCCGGCGCGCTGGACGAGGAAAGCTATCAACAGCTCCGGGAAGAGCTGGCCGGCAGTATGCTTGATGATGTCCCGGATGCTGAGCGTGGTGTTATTGCTTCACCGGATCGGGCCAGGGGCGGGAAAAGCGCCATCGTCATTGCGATTGCCAGCCTCGCGGTTATTCCCGCCGCTGCGGTATACCTGTACGGACAGTGGGGCGCCATGGACGACGTCGAGCAGTTCCGCGCCATGCAGGAAATGATGGCAGCCGACAGCGATCGCCTGGGCCAGATGCAGGAACTGACGGCCCAGCTTCGCGAGCGGTTGGAGGACAATCCGGAGAACACCGAGGGCTGGGCCATGCTGGGGCGTAGCTATATGCGCATCGAGCAGTATGAGGATGCGGCGTGGGCCTTTGAACGGCTGGCAGAGAGTATTGAGGACGATGAGAGCGGTAAAGCTGTCGCCTGGGGATTGTCAGCCCAGGCCGCATTTTTCCTGAGTGAGGGTGACCTCAACCCAGAGGTGTCGAACGCCATTGAAAAAGCCAGGTCGCTGAATCCCGACGAGGTCAATTCCCTCGGCCTGCTCGGCATCCATGCCTTCAGCCAGCAGAACTTTGAGGAGGCGATCCGGTACTGGGAGCGCATTGTGTCGGTGGCGCCCAATCATCCCCAGATTGCGTCCATCCGCCAGGGCATTGAACAGGCCTATCAGCGCCTGGGTCGGGAGATGCCGCAGGAGCAGCCGTCAGAGGTATCCGGGGCCGGCGTAACCGTCCAGGTGGAAATAGACGAAGCATTCCAGGGCGAGATTCCTGACGATACCACCCTGTTTGTTCTGGCGCGTCGCGCGAATGTTCAGGGCGGGCCACCTCTGGCTGTGGCACGGCTGAGTGCGGGCCAGTTACCGATGGAGATCCGATTGGACGACCGCTTCAATATGTCCGCGAATGCAAAGCTGTCGGAGGCGGGTGAAGTGCGCCTGCAAGCGCGCCTGTCGCGCTCTGGCAACGCCAGGCCCCAGGCGGGTGACTGGCAGGGCGAGGTGGATCAGCCGGTGCCAGTGGGTGAAGGCGAAAACGAGCCTGTCACCCTGGTAATTGACACCCAACTGGTGCAGTAATCTGTCACCGGCTGGTGCTCAGGCCCTGCGGGTAGAGCGGCGGCAGCTGATCCCCGGGAGCTGACTCACTGGCGGTTCCGCGCACGCGGATCAGCGCTGCCACAAGCCGTTCTCCCTGCCAGGGCTCCGACGTAGCCGATTCACCGGGTGTCCCGAATAATCGCTGCTGAAGCTGTTCGATCTCGGCGGCCAGTTCCGTGTCGTCCAGAAACCGGTTCACATCCGTTACGCTTTGGAAAGTGCGTTCCGGATGCCTTTGAGACATCCAGCGTACAAGCAGGTCGGTCGTTTTGGGCGATCCCGCCTGCGCTGCCTCGCACAAATCCCGGAATAGCACCTTTTCCCGGTTGTCTCCCTGACTCGCCACGACCTTGCCAGCACTGGTGCGACGCCTGCTGTACCACCAGGCCGCCAGTGTGATCAGCCAACCCACCAGAGCGGCCAGTGTGGCCAACGGCCAGAAGCCAGCGCCGGATTCCCCGTCAGTCTCACCTGATACCGGGTCATTGTTGGTCCTGGTGTCCGTTTCCGATGCGTCTTCCGGATTACTGGGCACCGAGTCGATCTGGCCGGGTATCCCCTCAACGACCAGAGTATGCGCTGGAATAACCGCTACTTTTTCGCTGTCGCTTTCAGTATCCCACCAGGGGATCCGGATCTCGGGCAAGGTTAATTTTCCAGGCTGCACTGGCACCAGTGCCGTGGTCTGGGTCAGTGTCGAAGTCAACCCTTCTGTGCCGGGTGTGGTCGTGCGCTCGGGCTTTTCCGGGTAAGCCCGTATGCTATCGGGCGTCTGTTCCGGGAACGGAGGCAGCGATTCGGCAGGCAGGCCCTCCGTCCTCATGGTGAGGCTTCTGGTAAGGTTCTGACCCGCTGTCAGGTTCTGGTTTCGTGGCAGTCCGGACTGGGTCAGCTCCAGCGTGCGGGCGGGCAACCAGGTGTCTCCGCTGAATTCCGCTGGCACACCCTTGACGGTGATATCAAACAGGTTGGCGCTGTCGCGGAGAAACTTCAATTGGCCCTGTTCATTCCGGGCCTGGCCCTCAAAGCGGATGGGCTGCAGACTGAGTTGTCCTTCTCTTTGGGGAAACAATGCGTAACGGCGCTCAACCACACGATAGCGAACACCGTCCCGGTAGCGGGTGTACTCGTTCTGCTTGCCCAGCGATTCGACAATGGCATTCGGGTGCTCCGGTTCGGAGAGCTCGCCGCGAATGAGGTTGCCGGTGAAAAACAGCTTGATGGTGAGCACCAGCTGTTCCTGAACGTACACTTCGTCCTTGTCTGCGGCCAGCTCGATGAAGCTGTCTCTTTGGGCCTCGGTCTCCTGATCGGGTGGGGTGCCGCTGATAACCTCAATGGTGACGGGGGTTGAACGGGAATCTCGGAAGCTCAGGGGCGGAATGGTCAATTCACCGGTCTTTTTGGGCGCGAGCTGGTACGTCCATGTGATCTCGCCCACCATCTCATTGTTGACGGTGCGAATGGAGTATTGCTGGTTGCGGGCGAGAATTTCGAAGTCGTCTTCTACCTTTTCGATGTCCGGTTTTGGCAGACTCGACAAGTCGAAATCGAACAGGTTTCCCAAATTGATATCGATTTTGGTGCTGCCCTTGACGCTCAGGGTAAGCACTTCGCCCTCGTAGAGACGGGTTCTGTCGGGTTCGACGGTCAGATCGTTGGCTGCCATGGCCGGTCCTGCCATGGTGACAAGCAGCAGTATCAGAATAAACGGACCGGTCAGCCGGCTTACCATGGTGTATCGCCCTCGTCAGATGGTGTTTCTCGTTCCTGGTATTGTTGCAGGAATTTGCGCCTCAACAGTCCGCCCGGATTATCGGGCACGCGCCGGAGCCATTGTTCCTGTCCCTGGGTCAGCGGGGAAGTATCAAGCTCCGCCGGTGCCCTGGATGTTTGTCCGTCGCTCTCTGAAGCGTCGGCATCACGCTGGCGTTGTTGAGCGCTCTCCTCCTGCTTTTCCTGTTGGTCGCTTTGGCCGTTCTGTTGGCTATCCTCTGGCTCGTTCTTTTGCTGTCCATTGTGTTGATTATCCGGCTGGTTCTGCCCGGCCTGATCTGACGGGTCGCCGTCCTGGTTCTGAGTATCCGACCCATTCTGTGAGTTCTGCTGGTTACCCTGCTGCTGTTGATTGCCGTCCTGATCTGACGATTCACTGCCGTCCCCGCTGGATTGGTTCTGTTGCTGCTCCAGCAGCTGTTTCACCAGGTCACGGTTGAACAAGGCGTCTTCATGTCCAGGTTGCTTCGCCAGCACATTCTCGTAGGCCTCGAGGGCTTCTTCCAGCTTGCCGGCACGGGCCAGGGCGTTGCCGCGGTTGTAGCTTGCCCTGGGTGTGTCTTCGCTGGCGAACGCGCCCGCTGCGGACTCATAGTCACCTGAGCGATAGAGTGCGCTACCACGCCACTGGGGATTGTCGAGAATCCTGGCTGCCTGTTCCGGGTCCTCTTCGATCAGCGCGGGCGCACGCTGATCCTCCCGGGACCAAAGGGCGTCCCAGTCCATGGCCATTGCGGGACGTGGGGTGAGGGGCAAAAGTGTTAGCAGTATCGCCACCATGGCACCGCGACGCCAGCCGAGCAATGCCAGTGGCGCGGCCAGCCACAATAGCCAGTAGCCATCATCCTGCCAGCGGTTGACCGTCAGGTCGCGCTCGCTGTCTTGCCAGTTGTCCGAGTCAATGGGGCGCAGCTCCAGGCTGCGGATGTCCTCGTCCGTAATGGTCAGGCTATGGCTGTCTCCACCATTGCTTTTCGCCAGTTCCGCCATGCCTGCGGGGTCCGCACGGGTAATCACGATGTCGCCGCCATCACGAATGAATCCTTGGCGTGCCAGCGGTATTGGACCACCCTCTGAAGTACCAACGGTCAGGGTGCTGAGCGCGAACCGACTGCCCGTCAGGGTATCGCTGATGCGAGGAAGGTAACGCTCGTCCACATTGTCTGCAATCAGTAACAGGCGCCCCGTCCCCGGGGCGCCCTGTTCCAGCAGGTCAAGGCCACGTTGTATGCCGAGATCGGTTCGGTTTCCTGCAGCTGGCATGATCACCGGTTCGAGAACCTCCAGCATGCCCTCGATGGTATTGCTGTCATCCGTCAGCGGTGTGACCGCATGAGCGTCCGCGGCATAGACCACCAGGGCGGTCAGGCTTCCCTCCCGTGCTTTCAGAATATCGCGAATCTTGCGCTTGGCCACGGTCAGGCGGTCGGGCGTTACATCGGTAGAAAGCATTGACAGCGACAGGTCCAGCACGATAACGAGGCTGTCATTCTGTTGTTGCAGTGGCGTGGGCGCCTTGCGCCACGACGGGCCGGCGAGGGCAACGGCAAGCACCACGAGGGCGGCAACGACCGGCAATACGGGCGAGCGTTTTTGACCGCCCGCTGCGCCAGACTGACTGATCAGTGGGCGCAGCAGTTGCGGCGGTATCACGCGGCTCCAGCCACTGTCGCTCTGGCGGACGCGTTTGAATACCAGCGGCAGGACAAGGGCGACAAGAAGTAACAGCAGCCACAGTGGTCGCAGGAAGTGAAAATCAGCCATGGCTCCCTCCCCGTGCGTTGTTTCTGCTCTCAAGCCGGTTGCTGGCCACTCTGGCGCCCTGGAGTAGCAGCCAGATCAGGACGGCAATCCCGGCGGGCCAGACGTACAGTTCAGTCACCGGTCGATAGTGCTTGCCTTCCAGTTCGATGGGTTCGAGCTGGTTGATGCTTTCGTAGATCAGTTCCAGCTCGGGCAGACTGCGGGCCCGGAAGTACTCACCGCCGGTCTGCTGGGCAATTCGCGTCAGCAAACCTTCATCGAGGTCGCGGGATGGGTTGACCCGGCGCGAGCCGAGCAGCCCACGCTGAACCATGGTTTCGGCACCAATCCCGATGGTGTAGATGCGTACGCCAGCGGCTTTTGCAATCTCCGCCGCCTTGTCCGGCGCGATCTCACCAGCGGTGTTGGCGCCATCGGTCAGCAGGATCACCACGCGTTGTTCCTGGGGGCGATCACGAAGGCGTTTGACCGCCAGACCAAGGGCGTCGCCGATGGCCGTGGCCCGCCCGGCCATGCCGATACCGGCTTCATGCAGCAGCGTGCGAACGGTGGCGAGGTCAAAGGTCAGCGGCGCCTGGATATAGGGTTCCGTACCGAACAACAGCAGCCCCAGGCGGTCACCTTCACGGCGCTGGATAAAGTCATCCAGCACGCGCTTCACCGCCTGTAGTCGGTTTATGCTGCGGCCCTGGATGACCATGTCCTGTTCGTCCATTGACGGGGAAATATCCACTGCCAGAAGCAGGTCACGACCGCTGACCGGCAACTGTACCTGTTCGCCGACGTGTTGGGGGCGCGCCAGGGCCACGACCAGCAGCAGCCAGATCAGCAACAGTGCCAGTTGCTGCCAAAGGGGGGCGTGGCTGCCGCTACGGCTGACACCCGGCAGGTCCGACAACCAATGCCCGACCGGAAAAACAGGTGCCTCCACAGCCTGAGCACTGCGTTTGCGTAAACGGATTATCAGGGGCACCAGAGCCAGTAACAGGGCCCATGGAAACGCAAGGCTCAGCATTTTTGGCCTCCCAGCCAGACACGGGCGAACGCGACAGCATCACTGGTATGGCACTCGGGGGTTGGTTGCCAACTGCTGTTCACCATGGCTTCCACCACCGGGCGTGAGGCAATGCGATCCTTCGGGCTGGTTTCCAGAAGAAAGCGAACCCAGGGTTCGCCGGACAGGGATTCCGGGAGGCGTTCAGGGTAGCGGATACGCGCGGCTTGTTTCAGTAGAGCGTTCAGCGCGCCGAACCATTGGCTGTTGGGTGTTGCGGCCTGCTCCAGTCGGTTCAATTCTGTAATGGCGGTTTTCAGCCAGCGGTTTTTGCGCCGTTTTCGTCGGATCAGCACAAACGCCAGAATGCCCAGGGCAATTGCGATAGCTATCAGCAACCACCAGCCGGGCGCCGGTGGCCAGAAGCCTCCGGATTGTGGCAGGTGAATGTCTCTGAGCTGGCTCAGTGGGTCCTGTTGCATCATGGGGTCTTTGCGGTTCCTGTCATCCGATGTGCCCCCGGGGGCCAAGCAGTGCCTGCAACGCCAACGCTGGCTGATCGCCGGTCATGACGCTGGCGGGCTGTACACCCGCCGTTCGAAAGCACTCCTCAAGGGCCTCTGTATGCTGGCGAACCTTGTCTGCATAGGCCCTCTGGAAGCGGGGGTTGCTGCTATCGAACCACACCGGTCCGTCCTCGCCGGCAATGGCGAAACGACCGCTTTCAGGTAACTTCAGCTCCAATGGGTCAACAACTCTCAGTGCGCTGACCGTGTTGTGACGTGCCAGTGAACCGAGTAGCCGCGACGTTTCTGAGGTAATGGTCAGGAAGTCACTGATGACGAAAATGCGGCTACCGGTGTGGGCCACACGGCGAGCTTCCCGCAGGGCGGTATCCAGGGTGGCGTTTTCCACGCCGGCGGCCGCAACGGCGCTTGAGTCGCGCGTGCTTCTTTGCTGCCTTGCCACGGTGTCGAGGAACTGCAGTACCGATTTCTTGCGCCGCGCCGGGCGCTGTACGGTGAGTTCGTTGCCGTTGAAAACGATTCCTCCCACCTGATCGCCAGACCAAAGGGCAAGCCAGGCCAGGATACCGGCAATCTGGGCGCCGCGGACCTGTTTGTAGGCACCGGTGCTGGCGAAAAACAGTGAAGGCCCGAGGTCGCAAAGCAGGAGCACGGGGCGCTCGCGCTCTTCCTCGTAGAGCTTTGTGTGCGGCGACTGCCGTCGGGCGGTCACCCGCCAGTCGATGCTGCGGATATCGTCCCCGGGCTGATACTGGCGCACTTCAGCAAAGGCCATGCCCCGCCCGCGCCGGGGAGAGCGTTGCAGGCCGGCCTGCCGGGATCTTACCGGGCGCGCAGCAGGCAACTTCAATGCGCGGGCATCTGCCTGCAGGCGAATGAGACCGGAAAGGGGAATATGAGTCGCTGGCTCTTCGGGCGTCATGGTCACGGTGTCAGGCTGTTACCGGAACGCGGTCTATCAGGCGCTGGATAATAGCATCTGCAGTCAGGCCTTCGGCTTCGGCTTCGAAGGTCAGCAAAATACGATGGCGAAGAACGTCGAAGGCAATGTTCCTCACATCGTCCGGGCTGACGTAGTCCCGTCCTTCCAGCCACGCCATGGCTCTGGCGCAGCGGTCCAGCGCGATGGTGCCTCGTGGGCTGGCTCCGAAGGCAGTCCAGCGGGCCAGTTCCGGGTCGAGTGACGCCGGGTCACGGGTGGCCAGCACCAAAGCCAGCAGGTATTGCTCGACGGGCTCTGACATATAGATGTCGGAAACCGCATGCCGGGCTTCGAAAACCTGGTCGGCCGTCAGGCGGACTTCAGCGGCCACCTGCCCACGGCGGTAGTCGTTGCGCGCCAGGTGAAGAATCTCTTTTTCGGCCACGGCGGACGGATAGTCAATCACTACATGCATCAGGAACCGGTCGAGCTGGGCTTCAGGCAGGGGGTAGGTGCCTTCCTGTTCGATGGGGTTCTGGGTGGCCATTACCATGAACAGGCGATCCAGCGGGAAGGTGCGCATGCCGACACTGACCTGGCGTTCGCCCATGGCTTCGAGTAACGCTGACTGTACCTTGGCCGGAGCCCGGTTAATTTCATCAGCCAGCACCAGGTTATGGAAGATCGGGCCATGCTGGAACTCGAATTGCCCGGTTTCGGCTCGGTAGATCTCACTGCCGGTGACGTCGGATGGCAGCAGGTCCGGGGTGAACTGGATACGGTGAAAGTCGCCTTCGAGGTGGTCGGCGAGGGCCTTGATGGCGGTGGTTTTTGCCAGGCCGGGAGCGCCCTCAACCAGCAGGTGGCCATCGGCCAACAGGGCAATCAGCAAACGGTCCACCAGTTTTTCCTGGCCAATAATCCTTTTTGCTAACTGAGACCTGAGCTCTCCAAACGTATGCTGTAATGCCATGGGGGGTGTCCACTCCTACTGCAGAGACGGTTCGCGTAAGTAGATGCCGCAGTTTTCGCATCTGTGGGGCAAAAATCAAGGCTTTGACTATGCTTATGTGACGGTACACCGATTACGTTTATTTCACACTCACAGAGGTCGACTATGAATGCGCTGACGATCGCCAGCAAGGAACAGTTTTTCCAACAGCTGGACGAAGCTTTCGCTGAAAAAATAGCGAAAACCGAAGCGAAAAAGATCAGTGAATTCGCGAAGCAGCATTATGCTCACATTCCTCTTGAAGAACTTATAAGTCGACGATTTTCCGATACCTATGGGGCTATCCTCGCGGCCTGGCAATTTCTTCAGAAACGGTCCGCCGAGGAAACCCCTGTGTCCGTGTTCAATCCGGACCTCGAAAGTGATGGCTGGCAGTCAACGCATACTGTCATTTTTATTCTTCATCCGAACATGCCGTTTCTAATCGATTCCCTGCGAATTGCCATCAACCAGCGGGAAATCGGTACCCACTCGATTCAGCACTCCATACTTCAGGTGGAGCGGGACACTCAGGGCAAACTGAAAAAACTGCATCCTCCGAAAAAGAAGTCCGCCAATGCCAGCTACGAGGCGTTCATTGTGCTGGAGATTGACCGGCATAGCAGCCCGGAAGACCTGAGATCGCTTGAAGAGGTGCTGCAAACCATTCTTCATGAAGTCCGAATAGCGGTCAGTGACTTCCCGATTGTGACTGAAAAAGTCAATGAAATCAGCCGGGAGCTGGATAATACCACGGCCGGTATCGACGAGGAGGAAAAGGAAGAGGCGAAGGCCTTCCTGACGTGGCTGGTCAAGGACCACTTCACCTTCCTTGGCTACGACGAATACGATTTCGCCAAGGACAAGAGCGGGTTGGTGGTCCGCCGTGTGGAGAATTCCGAACTGGGCATCCTGCGGGTGAACAACGAGCGCCCGGATCGCGTTCGGCTCAATGAATTGCCACAGCGCACCCGGCATGAAATGACCCGCACCGATGATATCTTCATTTTCGCGAAGTCGGCCCAGCGTTCACGGGTTCACCGTCCGGCCTATCCGGACTACATCGCCGTCAAGAAGTTCAACAGCAAGGGCGAGGTGGTCGGCGAGCGCCGTTTCCTGGGGTTGTATACCTCACGGGTCTACAACGAGCGCCCGGATGAAATTCCCCTGCTGCGCCGCAAGTTCCAGACGGTCATGCGGCGGTCGGGGTTCCTGCGTGATGACTACGCGGGCAAGGAACTGGATCAGATCCTCACGGTGTATCCCCGGGACGAACTGTTCCAGATAGAGCCGGGCGAGCTGCTGTCCGTCGCCAAGAGCATTCTCTATATTCAGGAACGTCGTCGTATCGAGCTGTTCATGCGGGAAGACGTGTATGGCCAGTTCGTGACCTGCCTGGCGTTCTTCCCCCGGGATATCTACAACACCGAGTTGCGCCTGAAGGTCGAACAGGAGTTGCTGGAGACCCTGGGTGCCGAAGACATCGAATTTGTGACCCACTTTTCCGAATCGGTTCTGGCGCGGGTGCAGTTCACGATACGGGTGCCCCAGGTGGAAAACCGGCAGCTTCCGATTTCCGAGATTCGTGACAAGGTGATCGGGCTGGCACAGTCCTGGCGTGATGGCCTGCTGGAAGCGCTGACCGAGGCCTATGGCGAAGAGCAGGGTAACGAGATGTTCCGTGTGTACTCTGGCGGTTTCCCTGCCAGTTACAAAGACATGTTCTCGCCCCGGCGTGCTGCCATTGATCTTGAGCATATCTCCGGCGCAGCTGAGGAAAAGCATCTCACCATGAGCTTCTATCGGGCTCTGGAAGAGGATGAGAGTACGCTTCACTTTAAGCTTTTCTACCCGGATGAGCCGCTACCGCTGTCCGATGTGATGCCCATATTCGACAATCTGGGTTTCCGGGTGATCGGCGAGCACCCCTTTGAAGTCAGTGACCGGAAAGGCAAGACCGTATGGATACACGACTTCACCCTGCAGGCGCACAGTGGGAAAGTGGTGGATATCCATCGTATCCGGCCTATTTTCGAGGATCTGTTCCGTCGCGTGTGGTACGGCGATGCCGAGAATGACGCCTTCAACAGGCTGCTGCTGTCCTCCTACATGAGCTGGCGGGAGATCGCCTTGCTGCGGACCTTCGCCCGTTACATGCGTCAGATCCGCTTTTCCAACAGCCAGACCTTTATCTCCAACACCCTGGTCAACCATGTGGACCTGACGCGGTTGTTGCTGGAATTCTTTGAGGTGCGCTTCAATCCGGAGCGTTACCAGAGCGAGGGCAAAAGTGCGGCTGCGCAACAGAAGCTTGAGATCGAGTTCAACGCCGGGCTGGATGAGGTAGAGAACCTGAGTGAAGACCGGGTCCTGCGCCTGTTCCTGGAACTGATGCAGGCTACCCTGCGTACCAACTATTACCAGCCCGACGGCGAAGGTAAGACAAAGCCCTATATCAGTGTGAAATTCGACCCCTCCCGCATTCCGGATATGCCGCTGCCCATGCCCATGTTCGAGATTTTCGTCTACTCACCGCGGGTTGAGGGCGTGCATCTGCGTGGTGGCAAGGTGGCCCGAGGGGGCTTGCGCTGGTCCGACCGTTTCGAGGACTATCGCACCGAGATTCTCGGGCTGGTGAAAGCCCAGCAGGTCAAGAACGCGGTGATCGTGCCAGTCGGTGCCAAGGGCGGTTTCGTGGCTAAACGCCTTCCGGACATGTCGGATCGCGAGGCCTTCCAGGCCGAGGGTATCGAGGCCTATAAAACGTTCATCCGTGGCCTGCTGGACATTACCGACAACCTGGTGGACGCCGGTATCCAGCCGCCAGCGTCGGTGATTCGTCACGATGAGGATGACCATTACCTGGTTGTGGCTGCGGACAAGGGGACTGCAACCTTCTCGGACATCGCCAATGGTCTGGCGGCAGAGTATGGCTTCTGGATGGGGGATGCTTTTGCCTCCGGTGGCAGCAACGGTTATGACCACAAGAAAATGGGCATAACCGCCCGTGGTGCCTGGGTGTCCGTGGAACGCCATTTCCGCGAGCTGGGCATCAACCCGGCCCTGGATGAGTTCACCGCCATCGGTATCGGTGATATGGCGGGAGACGTGTTCGGCAACGGCCTGCTTTCATCGGAAAAGACAAAGTTGGTCGCCGCCTTCAACCATGTGCATATTTTTATCGATCCGGCGCCGGACGCGGCGAAAAGCTACAAAGAGCGTAAGCGTTTGTTCGAGCTACCACGCTCGTCCTGGACTGATTACGACACCAGCCTGATTTCCAAAGGTGGTGGCATCTTTAATCGCAGCGCCAAATCCATTCCAGTCAGCCCGGAAATGAAGAAACTACTGGGGATTAAATCCGACCGGGTGCCGCCCAACATGTTGATTACCCACATTCTGAAGGCCCAGGCTGACCTGCTTTGGGTGGGTGGCATTGGAACCTACGTCAAGGGTCAGGGCGAGTCCCACGGGGACGTTGGGGACAAGGCCAACGATGCGGTTCGTATCAACGGTTCTGAGCTGCGCTGCAAGATTGTGGGCGAAGGTGGGAACCTGGGCCTGACGCAGTTCGGGCGTATCGAGTTCGCGCTACGCGGCGGCCGGCTCAATACCGACTTCATCGACAACTCCGGCGGTGTGGATTGCTCCGACCACGAAGTGAACATGAAGATCCTCCTGAACCAGGCGGTTGCGATGGGGGATCTAACGGATAAACAGCGCAACATCATGCTGGAGGAAATGACGGATGATGTGGCCGCCCTGGTGCTCAAGAACAATTATCGGCAGACCCAGGCCATCAGTATTGCCAGTGTGGGGGCCATTACCCGGCTCGAAGAATACCGCCGGCTGATGAACACCATGGAAAGCGAGGGCAAGCTGAATCGCAGTCTGGAATTCCTGCCTGACGACGAAACCCTGTCCGAGCGTAAGCTGGACAAGAAAGGGTTAACCCGTCCGGAACTGTCCGTGCTGATTTCCTACGTCAAGGGGGATCTGAAGCAGACCCTGATCGACAGCAGTTTGCCGGATGAGCCCCTGTTGGCTGGGGAAATGTACAAGGTGTTTCCTCAGGACCTGACCCGCAAGTTCTCCAAAGAGCTGGGTGAGCACCAATTGCGCCGTGAGATCATTGCGACGCAGATTGCCAACGACATGGTCAACCACATGGGGATCACCTTCGTGGAGCGGTTGAAGCAGTCAACCGGGGCCGACGCGGCGTCGATTGCGTTGGCCTGGATCATCGCTCGTGATGTCTTCCGGCTGGACACTTGGTGGGACAAGGTGGAATACCTGGATTACTTTATCCCGGCCAAGGTTCAGATGGATCTGATGGGTGACCTGATGCGACTGATTCGCCGAGCTGTTCGCTGGCTGCTGCGCAACCGCCGGGCAGAACTTGGTATTCAGAGCCATATGGAGCGTTTCGCCGACAGCGTCTGGAAGATCACGGCCGACCTGCCGGATTATCTCGGCGAACAGGCTTGTGCTGATTGGAAAAAACGCCATAACGAACTGGTCGAGTTTGGCTTGCCGGAAGATCTGGCCTCTGTGGCGGCAGGTACCAGCTACCTCTATTCGTCTCTCGGCATCATCGAGGCCCGCGAGGCAACGGGCATGCCTCTGAAAACCGTCGCCAACCTCTATTACGATCTCGGCGACAAGCTGGACCTGAACTGGTTTGCCAACGCCATTGCTGCCCTGGTGCCCGCGTCTCACTGGCAGGCCCTTGCGAGGGAGAGTTTCCGTGAGGACCTGGATTGGCAACAGAGGGCGTTGACCACGGGTGTACTCAGGCTGGCTGCCAAGCCTGGGGATGTCAGCGGTGCTGTTGATAACTGGATGGCGCGGCACAGCACCATGATAAGCCGCTGGAAGTCCATGCTGACGGAACTCAAAGGGGTGCGTGAACCGGAATATGCGATGTTTTCCGTGGCGTTGCGAGAGCTACTGGATCTGGCTCAGAGCACCATGCACGAACATCACGACTCCGACCTGACTCAGACCAGTTGATGATTGATTTATGTCGCGGATTGCCGTTCAATTCTGGGCAATGTTGATCATTAGGAGGAGGTTTGATGGGGCAGCTTGATCATTTGCTGGACAATAACAAGGCCTGGGCCGATGGCATCAAGAGCCAGGACCCCCAGTTTTTTGACCGCCTGTCCAACCAGCAGGCACCAGAGTACCTCTGGATTGGCTGCGCGGACAGTCGGGTACCGGCCAATCAGATTGTTGACCTGATGCCTGGTGAGCTGTTTGTGCACCGAAACGTGGCCAATGTGGTGGTACACACAGACTTCAATTGCCTATCGGTACTTCAGTTCGCCGTTGACGTGCTTAAGGTCAAGCATGTCCTCGTCGTTGGTCATTATGGCTGCGGGGGAGTTAAGGCGGCCCTGAACAATGAGGGCTTTGGCGTGATTTCGAACTGGTTGCGGCATGTTCAGGACGTTCGAGACAAACACCAGGGCATTCTTGATGGCCTGGCGACCGATCAGGACCGCGTGGACCGCCTGTGCGAGTTGAACGTGGTGGAGCAGGTTGGCCATGTCTGTCAAAACAACATTGTGCAGGAGGCCTGGCGTCGTGGGCAGGCGTTGACCGTGCACGGATTCGTCTACGACGTGGCCGACGGCATCCTTCGGGATATGGGGCTGTCCATTAGCTCCGAGGCCGATCACGAGGCAGTCAAACAAAACAGCATTGATGAACTGGTGTTGAGGCCGGTCCGTGCGGGTCGCCATAAAAATTGACGCAAAAAATGTCAAATTGTGTCAATTATTCGTGACAGGCGTCACTTTCTGACCCGGCACGTCATCACAGTTAACCTCCTGAAGGATTGTTACACTGAATTCGTAACATATCAGGAGGTTAACCATGCGAGAGATCGTTCAAAAAGCGCTCAGTGCCATGAGTCAGCGCAAAACGACGCAGTCCACCCAGGCTCGTCGCCGCACCAGTGAAACGACGCCGCAGCCGGAATCAGTGGAAGATTGGGGTATGTCGCCAGAAGACGCTTTGCGAGCCAACACGGTTGCCCGCTACAAGTAGGAGGCCGGAGTTGTAATCTGCCGGTTTCTGACCGCCCGGGCCAAGACTCAGGGCTCAATTCCGGTTAGAGTATCCCGCCTGATACGAACGCCGGGATACGCTGATCAATGTCTGCACTGCCTAATTCCCACGAAGTCCTGCTCAAGAACCAGAATCTGTTGCGTGGTCGCCTGGCCATTATTGGCATGGTCGATCCCGCGTTGCTTCCCCGGTTGCCGGACCGGGGACTGACGATTTCCGAACACTTTGGCAATTACCAACAACTGCTGGCCGTCAGTGGCTGGACGGCGGCTTTTGGCTATGATGCGCCGGAGTTGTCATCGGGCATGGCCGATACCCTGGTGGTGTTCCTCCCCAAGGCCCGAGTTGAGTTGTCGGTAAGGCTTGAGTTGGCACTTTGGCTGGCGGCCGAAGGTGCTCGACTGGTCTTGGTGGGCGAAAAGAAAGAAGGTATTGCAGGCGCTGTGAAGCAGCTGAAGGAGTTTGCACCGCAAGCATCGAAGGCAGACAGTGCCCGCCACTGCCAGGTCTGGCAAGCCGATAGCCTGCCCAGGCGCCCAGTGTTTGACCTTCAACGTTGGCTTCAGTGGCATCCGGTTGAGTGCGAGGGAGTTGGCTTCAGGATGGCCGGCTTGCCGGGTATATTCAGTGACGGTGAGCTGGATGATGGTACCGCCATGCTGTTGCAAACCCTTGCTGACTCACCGCTGGAAAAAGGACCCGTGCTGGATTTTGCCTGCGGCGCAGGTGTTATCGGCACCTGGTTGCAGTTGCACCAACGAGCCACGGAGCAGGGCGTTTTTCCGGTCGACGGCGTAGACGTGCAGTTCCAGGCCGTTGCCTGTGCTCGTGCGACCTACCGGGAGGCGGGCGTGGATGGCTTGATTCACGCCTCCGACGGGTTGTCCGGCGTCGACGGCCGCTACGCTGCAGTTGTCACTAATCCGCCATTCCATACCGGTATCCGTACCGATACATCCATGACTGAGCGGTTCCTGCAGGGTGTGGCAAAGCACCTGGAGCCCGGCGGTGAGTTGCGCCTGGTGGCGAACACGTTTCTTCCCTATGAAGCACTGATCCGTCGTCACGTCGGGCCGGTCAAGACGATCGCCGGCGACCGACGCTTCACGGTGTGGAGCGCCCGCCGTCACTGAATTGTCGTCTGGCTGTCATACGGTCGTCATTGCCATCGGACAAGGTATGAATAATCCTTGAGCAGGCCGGTGGGGGAAGCCGATGCATCAGTACCGGAGCGTTTTCATTTCCGATGTTCACCTGGGATCCGCCGATTGTCAGGCGGACTACCTTCTGGATTTTCTCGACAACGTCAGCTGCGAGACCCTGTACCTGGTCGGGGATATCGTTGATCTGATCGCTATGCAACGGCGGGTGCACTTCCCGGAAAGCCATCAGGCGGTTGTGAGGCGGTTTATGGCTATTGCCGCTGCCGGCACGCGGGTGGTTTATGTGCCTGGCAATCACGATGAATTTCTGCGGCACTTCTGCGGCCAGACGTTGGCAGGTATCGAGTTGAAGCAAAAAGCCATTCACACGACGGCGGACGGTCGCCGGTTCGTGGTCTGCCATGGCGACCAGTTTGATCAGGTGGTGCGCTGCAGCCCCTTGATGCTGCTGGTAGGCGATAGGGCTCATGGCCTTCTGCTGCGCCTGAACCGCTGGTTCAATGCCTGGCGGCGCTTACGCCGCAAGCCATACTGGTCCCTGGCGGCCTGGGTCAAAAGCCGTATCGGCAAGGCGCGGTCATTCATTCGACGCTTCGAACTGGCTGCTCTGACGGCGGCAGAACGCGGACACTATGACGGTTTTATCTGTGGTCACATCCACTCAGCAGGCTTTCTGCGCAGCCAGGAAGGACTCTACTGCAACGACGGTGACTGGGTAGAGCACTGCACGGCGCTGGTGGAGCGGCACGATGGTAAGCTGGATATCCTGCACTGGTCCGAACAGCCGGGCATCCTTGCTTCGGAGCCTGCACAGCCCGCCCCTGAGTTCAGCGGCGGCCAACGCCCCGTCATCGACGTTCTGTCGCCTGCGTTTATCGAAAGCATCAATGCGACGCCAAAATAGCGGTTTTTTTCGGGCATAAAAAAGCCCCTGGGGTGAGGGGCAAGAAGGTTTGCTACCACAACAAACGGAGCAACCTGAAATCGTTCTTTCAGAGTAGGGTTAATTTCTAGAGTAATCAGCCTAGAATGTCCGCAGTTTTCTGAATGACGATGCGGATGCCTAAAATGACAAGTGAGGTTCTAACATTCAGTGGCGGGCGCTTGCCCCTGAAACGCCCCGGTGGAGGCCACACCCTTCGGGCCTGGGACGCCGCTGATGAGCAGTTGCTGGAGCAGGTTCTGGAGCGTTGCACGCCGCAGAGCCACCCACGGGTGTTGATCATTGACGACCAGTTTGGGGCTTTGACCCTGGGTCTGGCGCCTTTCTTCCCTGTTTCCTTTGCCGATAGCTGTCTCCTCTCTGAATCCCTGGTTATTAATGCTCCGGCCGATCTGTCTATTCCGGCACCAAAGAGCTGGCTGGAGCTGCCGGAAGGGCCCTTCGATCTTGTTGTTATGAGGATTCCCCGGCAACTGGACTACCTGGCGTGCCTGTTGCGGTGGGTGAACAGCGTTCTGTCACCCGAAGGCAAGCTGATTGCCGGTGGCATGATCAAGCACCTGCCGTCACACAGCGCTGATGTGTTTGGGGAACTGGTCAACACCCGGGAAGTCTGTCCCGCGCGCAAAAAAGCGAGGGTGGTGGTTGCCGCCCGGGGTGAGGATACGTTGCGGGAGTGGCCGAATTTCTGGCGGGGATACAGGTTGTCGTCCCGGTACGAGCTATCGGGTATGCCAGCGGTGTTCGCCAGAGCAAAGCTGGATATCGGTTCGCGGTTGCTGCTGCCGGTCATTGAGCGGAAGATTGCGGATCTCGCCCCTGGAGCACGGGTACTGGATCTGGCTTGCGGAAACGGTGTGCTTGGGCTGACGGCCCTGGCCCGCAATCCGGCGCTTGAGATTGCGTTCGCGGACGTTTCCAGTCAGGCGGTTGCCAGCGCACGTCAAAATATCCTGACGGCTTTCCCGGACGCTGTCGCGAGCTTTTATCACAGTGATGGTATTCCGGAGGCGGCTGACCGTTATGATCTGGTGCTGTTAAACCCGCCATTTCATGAAGGCGGTGTGGTCGGTGACCATATTGCCCTTCGTCTCTTCAGTCAGGTGGCTCGGCACCTGTCCCCTGGCGGATGTATGTTGCTGGTGGGGAATCGGCACCTGGGTTACCACCGCAGTCTCCGTCACTACTTTGGCCAGGTGCGACAACTCGATGCAGACCCAAAGTTTGTGGTGTTCGAAGCCTCTGTTCAGGAGGGTGGCCGGTCGTAACCCATGCGTGCCAGCGTATCAACGATGGTCTGGGTCTGACTGTCGATCTCGATGTTAACCCGGTCGCCGACCGTCATATCGGCAAAGGTGGTTGCCCGCAGGGTCTCGGGGATCAGGTGAACGTTGAAGCGATTATCATTGACGTCGCCAATGGTCAGGCTGGCGCCGTTGATGGCGATGTAGCCTTTGGGAAAGATATAGCGAGCCCATGCCTGCGGCACCTCGAATTCGATGGTGCAATTGTTCTCGGGGCGGTCGATCGCGACGATATCGGCCGTGGTGTGCACGTGGCCGGAGAGGAGGTGCCCGCCGATTTCGTCGCCTATCCGGGCCGCACGTTCGAAATTGATGCGATCCCCTGGCTTCAGCTTTCCCAGGGTGGTCAGGCGCAGCGTTTCCTGCATGGCATCGAAATAAAGATTCTGGCCTTCCTGTCGCGTTACCGTCAGGCAGGTGCCGTCGATGGACACTGACGCACCAATGGTCACGTTGTGAGCCTGATTTTCCGGAAAGCGGATGCTGAAGGTGCTCAGACCGGGCACGGCAGAAATCTCGTCAACGATGGCAATACCCTGAACAATGCCTGTAAACATGTCTCAACCTCGACGACTGGTGTCTGTAGCCGTATAGGGCCACACTTGATGGTCGCAAGGATAGCGATCCTGTGGGTCGGTGCCAAGCCATCGTGACCATCTCAGGTATGCTCAGGCACGCTCAGGCATGTCTCTGTGACTCAAGGATCCGGGCCGTTGGCCGATAAACGGTAAGGGCAGGGTGTCGACGACAGCTATTGGCCCGGTGATCCATGACGGACAATCAACCATGGCAGAGAACGAAAACGTACGTCAGAGAACCAGCGATACCGCGCGTGGAGGAGAGCCCTTGCTGCGTAGGGGGCGGCCCGCGGACCCTCATCCGGAAACGGGTGATGCGGGGCGGGTGGCCGGTGCTGCTACTGCTACTGGTGCTGAAGTTCCTGCCAACCGCCCCGAGCGGGGTGCAACGGCCTCTGCTGGCCGGCTTGAGACTGACGACATTCCAGCGAGCGATGAGTCTGTTAAGGAATCGTCGACGGGTGAGAGCCCTCAGAACATCGAAAAAACCCTGGCGGAGTCGCGTCAACGTAAGCTTCGTTTGATGCTGCGCCAGTGCGACCGTGTGTTGCTGCTGGATTTCGACTTGTTGGCTCTGCCTGACTGGCCGGATAATTACACGCTTGCTGCGGCCCGGCGAAATCGTGACATCTGGCTGTTTGGTGCGTTGTTGGCGGCGGTGGTTTTTCTCAGCGGTATGACCGGCTTTGTGCCAGCGTGGATTGCCGGCGGTGGTTTTGGTGCCTTTGTCATCATCCTGCTACTGGGAGTGCCAGGTGTTCGCCGCCTTTATACGTCGCGGCCCTCGTATCTGGATCTGGTCATCCGCCGTCAGAGGATGATTCGCGACGCACGCAAGCACATCGAACACCTGGAAGGGAAAGAGGGGCTGGTGTGGCAGTGTGCTCGTATGGCCGAGTTTAACTCGGCTCTGAAAGCGACCCGGTTCAGTGAACTGCTGGCATTATCCGAACGGCGGGTATTGGCTCGGAACCTGACCCGGCGGGAACATATTCGTCTTTATCTGATCTATCTTCTGGAGGCTGAGAAAGCTTACGGACGGGCACAGCAGGCTTTTTTCGAGGGGCACCAGCAGGCCATTGACCGGGGCTGGTCATCGGTAGCTGCAGAGCCGGGGGACAGAGCTTGACATAGCTGCCGGTCAAACGTATGTTTCAAACAGACGTTTGCTTAGAGGCACTGATAATAAAATGGCTCAGTCTGATACGGTTGACCGAATTCTTGATGCAGCGGAAGAGCTCTTCGCCGAGCGGGGGTTCTCCGAAACTTCCCTTCGCATGATTACCAGTAAGGCTAAGGTAAATCTCGCTGCTGTCAATTACCACTTTGGTTCTAAAAACGCCCTGATCCATGCGGTGTTTGCCCGCTTCCTGACGCCATTCTCCGCCACGCTGGAGGATGCGTTCGATGATCTGGAGGCGAAATGCGACGGCGAACCGCCAACGTTGAACCAGACTCTATGGGCGCTAACTGAAAGCGCAGTACGCATGCCGCAGCGCAATGAAAAAGGTATTTCCATATTCATGCGTTTGCTCGGCCTGGCCTATACGCAGTCCCAAGGCCATCTTCGGAAATTTCTTGAGCAGGAATATAGCCAGCCGTTCAGCCGCTTTATGCGCCTGCTCAAGGAAGCGACGCCGCAATTGTCCGCGGTCGACCGCTACTGGCGCATTCAGTTCATGCTTGGTGCGACAGCGTTTACCATGTCCAGCAGTGATGCCCTGCGGGATATTCTGCAGAACAAGCTGGGTGTGGAAACCACGGTCCAGGAAATTGCAGCACGACTTGTGCCCTTCCTGGCGGCAGGTATGCAGGCTGATGACGCCATGCTGGTGCCACCTGCCCATAAAACCTCGGTTGCCTGAGTCGCTCGCTCTCGGTTAGGCTTCCGGTTGGTTTGTTCACCGGGAGCCTGACGCCGCATGCCACGTAATCCTGTTTCCATACCTGTTCCCGGAATCGAGATCAGTCTCAATGCGCAAACGCTGACACTGTTTCCTGGCGACACATCAAAGCCTCTCTCCTATCCCGTTTCGACGGCACTTAATGGCCCCGGTGAGCGCCAGAGCAGTGGGTGCACGCCCACGGGCCGGCATTACGTGCGCGCGATGGTGGGTGATGGCCTTCCCCTGAATACCGTATTCATCGCCCGCCGGCCCACCGGGGAGGTTTATTCCGAACAATTGGCGCGTCAGTTTCCCGAACGTGACTGGATACTGTCCAGAATTATCTGGTTATGTGGGCTTGAGTCGGGGAGAAATCGGGGCTCCGGGGTCGATAGTTTTCGTCGGTTCATATACATTCACGGCACACCGGATACCGAACCCATGGGCGTTCCGCGCTCCCATGGTTGCATACGCATGAGGAATGCCGACGTTGCTGACCTATACGACCGTGTCTCGCCGGGCCTGCCCGTCACGATACGATAGCGCCGGCGGTTGTCACTAAACCGGTTGTCATCAAACCGAGGGAAACGATGATCGAAGAAGCACCTTCCATACTCAATACCTGGATTCAGGACTGGAATCTGCTGTCAGAGAGCTGGCGAGTGGGGCTCGTGGTTTTCGCTCTGGTGGCTGGCACCGCGGTGGTTGCCTACATTGCGAGTTTCATCGTGGGCGCCGTCGAACGACGTTTCCAGAAAACCGACAACCTCTGGGACGACGCACTGCTTCACGCTGCGCGGAAGCCAGTGGTCGCGTTCGTCTGGCTGCAGGGTGTGTATTGGGCGGCAGAGGTTGCTCACCACTACTCGGAAGCCGAAATCTTTTCAGTCAATCAAACCATTTTGCAGATTGGCTTTGTTTTCCTGCTGGTCTGGACGCTGCTTCGGCTGATCAAACAGGGGGAACAGATTCTCGCTTCTCCGCTGAAGATGAAAAAGCCGATGGATTACACCACGGTCAATGCGGTGAGCAAGCTGTCCCGGACCGTTGTTATCATCACCGCGGTATTGATTGCCATGCAATCCCTTGGTTACAGCATATCCGGGGTGCTGGCCTTTGGTGGTGTTGGTGGTATCGCTGTGGGCTTTGCCGCCAAGGATCTGCTGGCCAACTTTTTTGGCGGGTTCATTATCCATCTGGACAGGCCATTCAAGGTCGGCGACTGGGTTCGCTCTCCCGATCGTAATATCGAGGGCGTGGTGGAGCACATCGGCTGGCGGCTGACTACGATTCGCACCTTTGACAAGCGCCCGCTCTACGTGCCGAATGCTGCCTTTACGACCATTGCCGTAGAAAACCCCTCGCGCATGCACAACCGCCGTATCTCTGAAACCATTGGTATACGCTACGTGGATGTCAGTGGCATGGCTGAGGTTGTGGCGGACATCCGGTCCATGCTGGAGAACCACGAGGACATCGACCAGGACCAGACCCTGATCGTGAATTTCCTGGCCTTTAACGACTCGTCGCTGGATATCATGGTTTATACCTTTACCAAGACCATCGAATGGGTGAGGTTTCATGAGGTCAAGCAGGACGTACTGCTGAGGATTAGCGAGATCATTGAAAGCCATGGTGCCGAAGTTGCCTTTCCGACCCGCACGCTTCACCTGCCTGACGGGGTGCGTGTCGCGTCGAACGGCAAGCCGGCAAAAGGTCGTAGCGATTCGGATTCGTCAGATGAGGCCGTTGACGAAGATGTTGAACAGGGACGTGCGCCTGTTTCCGGAAGCGAACACTCTTCGGAAACACGTGGCGATAGTAACCAGGCGGACGGGGACTGATCATGGGTGTGAATAACCAAGTTGCCCCCGTGGGAATCATCGGGGGAACCGGGCTCACGACGTTGTCTGGGCTGGAAATCACGGGTGAGCGGGTTGTCGACACGCCCTGGGGTGAGCCGTCGTCGGTTTTGGTGGACGGCCTGCTCGGGGATCAGCCGGTGGTGTTCCTGTCTCGCCACGGAAACCCTCACCGTATTCCTCCGCATCAGGTGAACTATCGCGCCAATCTCCATGCGCTCCAGCAGGCGGGAGTACGTACGGTGGTCGGTGTTAATGCTGTTGGCGGGATCCATGCCGATATGGGGCCTGCCCATATCGTGATTCCCGATCAGATCATTGACTACACCTGGGGCAGGGCGAGTACGTTCTTTGAGGGCGAGTTGGAGGAAACCACGCACATTGACTTCACCTTCCCATATTCAGAGTTGGCCCGGGCGCTGTTGATTGATGCAGCTCGTACAGTGGGTTGTTCGTTCTCGGATTTCGGTGTTTACGGTGCAACACAGGGGCCCAGACTGGAGACCGCAGCGGAAGTACGTCGCCTTGAGCGGGACGGCTGTGACCTTGTCGGTATGACGGGAATGCCGGAAGCGGCTCTGGCGGCTGAACTGAAGATGAATTACGTGTGCCTGGCGCTGGTGGTTAACCGCGCGGCAGGGAAGTCGGATCACATCATAACGATGACTGAGATCGAGGTCGCTATCGACCAGGGCATGTCCGGCGTCAAGCGGATCCTCGAAATCGCCATTGGCGGGCTTGGAGCCCTTACTCCTCAACCTTCTTGAAAAACACCAGCACGCCAATGGTGGGGGAGTCGAGGAAATGGACTTCCTCGCTGCGCATGCGGCGTGTTTCCCGTATCCAGGTGATTAACTCCGCCTTTGGCTGACTGGCGCTGGAAACCTGCGTCTGATCTGCTCTTGCAATGTCGCCACCCGTTGCCATTGAGGCCAGCGAGTCCCGGGCTTCATCGTTTTCGAGGGCAGGCTGGTCATTGCCCGTAGCTTCCTGCCCAGCACCGTCGTCCATTGGCTGATTGTTACCGCTTGCCGTCGCTGCTTCGTCTGAACTCTGGCTGAGCGTGGTCTGTTGCAATGACAGGGGCTGCCAGTGGTTGAGGTGGACATCCACGTGGAGATAGCGTTGTCGATCGATGGTGATATGGCCTTCCACTTCCCGGAGCCCGGCATCGGCCAGCCAATCGCCAATAGCGACCTTCAGGGGTTCTCCGTCAAAGTCAGGGGGGAAAGACTGGTACCACCCTGTGGCCAGGAGTATCCGGAAGCGGCCACTGTTTTCCAGTCGGTTGGCGGCTGTCCGCAGGTGAAGCTGGCTTCGCGGGACCAACTGTCGGGTGGTTTCCGCGGTTCCGTTGCGATCCACGGCTCGAAGTATTTCGGTGATGTCCAGGTTGGTCGGCTCTGGAATTCGGTTGGCCATTTTCTCGTTGACATCGGCCGGATCGACGATCCTTTCGAGGATTACGAACTCAGCCCGGTAGTAGTCTTCACGGGGAGGCTGGGCCTGTGACGCAGCGTTGTCGCGTCCCTGTTCTTCGGATGTTGCGCCTGCGGCGGGCCCGGATGATTCCTGGGCTGACACCCAGGGTGACAGGGCCAGCAGGGCCGCCAGAAATAGGGCGCGTGTTCCGTACAACGGTTTACCGGGCGTTCGCAAGGGCATTGCTCCAATGTTCCTGTGATCATCAGGGGGCGCTGAACCGGTTGTTTCAGGAGGCCAGCTGCCCCAGCATGTCGGAAATGCCGTCGAGTTTACCACTGGTTGAGGCATCCTTCAGCCGGAAACGGAAACTGTTGGCGCCTTCCAGCCGATACTGGTCTGGCGAGGATTGCACTTTTTTAACCAGAACCAGCGGATCCACTGGCGTAGAACTGCCGAATTCCAGCCTGGCCCATTCTTTTCCGGCGTCCACCTTCACGATTCCCAGGGCTTCCGCGTGGATTCGGAGCTCGGACTGTCGAATCAGGTTTTTTGCCGGTTCCGGTAATAGTCCGAAGCGGTCGATCATTTCAACCTGAAGTTCTTTTAATCCATCTTTGTCGTTCACGCTGGCGATTCGCTTGTAAAGCATGAGCCGGTTGTGGACATCGGGCAGGTAATCCTCGGGGATCAGCGCTGGTATGCGAAGGTTCATTTCCGTGCCGTGGCTCAGCGGCAACTCGGCATTAGGCGTTCTGCCGTCGCGTATTGCTTCCACGGCTTCGTCCAGTAGCTGCATGTAAAGCGTAAAACCAATGCTTTCGATCTGGCCGCTTTGCTCTTCTCCCAGCAACTCCCCGGCGCCGCGAATTTCGAGGTCGTGGGTGGCCAGCATGAAGCCGGCACCCAGGTCCTGCGCTTCCGAGATGGCTTCAAGGCGCTTTTTCGCGTCGGCGGTGATGGACCGGGGTGGTGGTGTCAGCAGATAGGCGTAGGCCTGATGGTGAGAGCGCCCGACACGGCCGCGGAGCTGGTGCAGCTGTGCCAGCCCGAACTTGTCCGCGCGCTCGATGATAATGGTGTTGGCGCTGGGAATGTCGATGCCGGTTTCGATAATGGTGGTGCACACCAGCACGTTGAAGCGCTTGTGATAGAAGTCCGACATGATCTGTTCCAGCTCGCGCTCGCGCATCTGGCCATGGGCAACGCCCACGCGTGCTTCCGGGATCAGTTGGCGCAGATCCTCGGCGGTTTTCTCGATGGTGGCCACATCGTTGTGCAGGAAGTACACCTGGCCGCCCCGCAGCACCTCCCGCAGGATGGCTTCCTTGACCATGGCCTCGTCCCGCTGTCGCACAAAGGTTTTTACCGACAGGCGTCGCGCGGGGGGCGTGGCGATGATCGACAGATCCCGCAGGTGCCCCATGGCCATGTTGAGGGTGCGGGGGATCGGTGTGGCGGTCAGGTTCAGCATGTCCACCTCGGCACGCAGGGCCTTCAGACGTTCTTTCTGCTGGACGCCGAACCGGTGTTCTTCATCGATGATCACCAGGCCCAGGTTCTTGAACTTGATGTCACCCTGGAGCAGCTTGTGTGTGCCGATAACAATATCGGCTTTGCCGGCTTCGATGGCGGCCATCGCTTTGGTGGTTTGCCCGCCGCTCCGGAAACGGCTGAGTAGCTCGACATGGACGGCGGTATCCGAGAAGCGGTCGCGGAAGGATTCGTAATGCTGCTGCGCCAGCAGGGTGGTAGGCACCAGCACAGCGACCTGCTTGCCGGAGTATGTCGCCATGAAGGCAGCGCGCATGGCCACTTCGGTCTTGCCGAAGCCAACATCGCCACAGACCAGGCGGTCCATGGGTTTTTCACTGACCATGTCCTCGAACACAGCCTCAATGGCCGCCTGCTGGTCCGGGGTTTCCTCAAAGGGGAAACCGGCGGCGAAGGCACGGTAGGCTTCTTTGGGGTCTTCAAAGGCAAAGCCCTTGCGGGCCTCCCGGCGCGCGTAGACATCCAGTAGTTCCGCTGCAGTATCGCGGATTTTCTCCAGAGCCTTTTGTTTGGCGTTGCTCCAGCGATCCGTGCCCAGCTTGTGCAAAGGCGCGTGATCAGTATCCGAACCGGTATAGCGGGAAATCAGATGCAGGCTGGAAACTGGTACATAGAGTTTCGAGCCGCCGGCGTATTCCAGCATCAGGAATTCGCTGGCTTCGCCTTCAACGGTAATGGTTTCCAGGCCCTGATAGCGGCCAACGCCATGGTCTATATGAACCACCGGCGCGCCAATGCGTAGCTCGGACAGGTCCCGGTAGCCGGCATCGTCGGCCTCGGTTGGTTTCTCCCGGCGCCGCCGCTGCAGCACCCGTTCACCGAAGAGGGCTGTTTCCGTGATCAGAGCGAGGTGATGGTCAGGCAATAGCAACCCATATTCCATGGGTGCGACGGTAATGCCGAGGGTGGCGGGCGGGTCGCTGACAAAGGCCTGCCAGTTTTCCAGAGTCGACAGTTTGAGGCCATGGTCAGCCAGGTTCTCAATCAGCGCCTCACGTCGGCCAGAGGACTCCGCACAGATCAGGACCCGACCGTGGAACTCACTGATAAAGCGCTTGAGGCGCCCAGCCGGGTCTGCGGCACGGCCATCCATCGCAACATCGGGCATGACGTCGGTCTGGCAATTGCGGCCGCCGCTGGACTCAGTGGCTTCCGTGGTCATTGTTACCCGGGGAAATCCCTTGAGCAGGCCGAACAGCTCGTCCTTCTGGAGGAAAAGTTCTGCTGGCGGCAGGATAGGACGCATCCGGTCGTGGCGACGGTCCTCGTAGCGTGCACGGGTGTCGGCGTCGAAGGCGCTGGCGGCCTCGTTAAGTCCGGATGCTGTGAATACCAGGGTTTCGCCGGGCAGGTAGTCAAAGAGCGTTGCCGTCTGGTCGAAGAACAGGGGTAGATAGTACTCGATCCCCGGCGGTGTAATGCCGTGGGTGACGTCCTGGTAGATCGGGGCGTCTTTATCGGCATGGGGAAACTGCTCAAACCACCGGTTACGGAACCCTGAGCGGGCTTCTTTGTGCCAGGGAAATTCGTTGGCGGGCAACAGCTCAATGCGTTCAATTCGGTCGATCGAGCGCTGGGTTTCCGGATCAAAGGTTCGCAGTGTTTCAATTTCGTCATCGAACAGGTCGATGCGGTAGGGGCGGGTGGCGCCCATGGGAAAAATGTCCAGGATAGCTCCGCGCACTGCGTATTCGCCGTGTTCATAGACATTATCGGCGTGCCGGTAGCCGGCTGATTCCAGCTGCATTCGCCAGTTGTCGATATCCAGTGACTGCCCAACCTCAAGAAGCAGAGTGTTGCCCTGCAGGTAACTGACCGGCGGCAGCCGGTGCATCAGGGTGCGGGCGGGCACCACCAGGACGCCGTGGTTTGTGGTTGGCAACCGGTGTAGAGCCCGGATTCGACGGGAGGTAATGTCCTGGTGTGGTGAAAACAGATCGTAGGGCAGGGTTTCCCAGTCGGGCAGCGACAGTAGCTCGAGTCCATCCGGTGTGATGGCCGGTTGGTCTTCATCGGTGGGCAGGCCCAGATAGAATCGCATGGACTGCTCGAGGCGGATGGACTCCTCGGTGCTGCAGGTTATTACCAGTGTCAGGCCCTGATGGGCCCTGGCGCTCTCGCAGATGGCCAGGGCGTCGCTGCTGCCATGCAGTTGCCCCCAGATGCGGTGATCCGCAGCCTTGACAGGTGCGACCGGCGCAACCAGTGCGGTGTGTCTGTCGGAGTGGGCGGCGGCTTGCGTCATGGGCTGGTTCTTTCTCCTGGATGCATTGGGAGCCGGGGAGTGGCGAGGCGCGTATTCTACCGGCCAGAAGTGTCGCTGTCATGACAGCGGTCCAACAGTTACGAAAGGATTAACGGGGTGTATTTGCTGTCTGAGAAATAACGTTGGATAATACTGCCCCAATTTTCCAGGTTCCAACTGCAGAGGTTCAAGCGTGAGTCACGAACAGATCAACCAGCACCTGTCTAACTGGACGGAAAGAGAATCCACTGCGGAAGCCATGATTCCGCTGATCGGTCGCCTCTACCGTAAAAACAATGTGGTCACGTCCGTGTACGGCCGGTCCATTATCAACCAGTCGGTCATCGACATCATCCGCGCACACCGCTTCGTGCGTCAGGTTGAAGACAGCGAACTGTCCGTTCACAACACCCTGCCTATTCTGCAGGCGATGGACAAGATGGATCTCGGGCGTGGCCATGTCGATATTGGCAAGCTTGCGGTGAAGTTCAAGGAAGAAGGTGGGTCTCTTGACGACTTCCTCAAACGTGAGATTGGCCCGATTATCGGCGAGTACCAGACCCAGTCTCAGGAAGATGCCGAAAACGACACCAAGGATGTGGTGCTGTACGGTTTCGGGCGGATCGGGCGGCTGCTGGCGCGGATCATGATCGAAAAGGCCGGTGGCGGCAACAACCTGCGCCTGCGCGCCATCGTGGTCCGTCAGGGTGGGGCAAGCAATGACCTCGAAAAGCGTGCCAGCCTGCTGCGCCGTGATTCGGTTCACGGTCCTTTCAACGGTACGATTACCGTGGATGAAGAGAACTCTGCGCTGATCGCCAATGGCAACTTTATCAAGGTGATCTACTCGCCGGGCCCTGATCAGGTGGATTACACCCAGTACGGTATCAACAATGCGATCGTCATTGATAACACGGGTATCTGGCGTGACGAGGCTGGTCTTGGGCTGCACCTGAAATCCAAGGGCGTCAGCCGGGTTTTGCTGACTGCGCCGGGCAAGGGCGACATCAAGAATATTGTTCACGGCATTAACAACGACTGGATCACCCGTGAAGACAGGATCCTGTCAGCGGCGTCCTGTACCACCAACGCCATTACGCCGGTGCTCAAGGCCATTTATGATGAGTATGGTGTTGAGGACGGTCATGTCGAGACGGTTCACTCCTACACTAACGACCAGAACCTGATCGATAACTACCACAAGGGTAGCCGTCGTGGTCGCAGTGCCCCACTAAACATGGTTATTACCGAAACCGGTGCTGCGAAGGCCGTCGCCAAGGCGCTTCCGGAGTTGAAGGGCAAGCTTTCCGGTAACGCCATTCGCGTTCCCACTCCGAACGTGTCCATGGCAATCCTCAATCTCAACCTGGAAAAAGACGTAACGGTGGAGGGTGTTAACGAATACCTTCGCGATATGGCGCTGCACTCCGAGCTGCAGAAGCAGATTGACTTCGTCAACTCGCCGGAAGTGGTTTCCACCGATTTTGTCGGTTCCCGCCATGCCGGCATTGTGGATGCGCAGGCCACCATCGCCAATGGCAAGCGCCTGATCCTCTACGTTTGGTATGACAATGAGGCTGGTTACAGCGCCCAGGTGATTCGCGTGGTTAATCAGATGGCGGGTGTTACCTATCCGATCTTCCCGAAGCGGGTTAGAGGCTGACGAGCCCAAAAGTGCTCTGAGGCAATTAAGAAACCCCGGTCGTTTTCGCGACCGGGGTTTCTTTTTGGGCCCATGTAAACCACTCTCTGATTACGTTAAGGCACAAACTCCGTAGGGTTTCTGGTGGAAATAGTATTCCTTAATCTCTATAATTGGCGCGATTTTGGGTACGTCTGACACCCGCTTCCCATCGCTTTTCCTTAACCGGATGCCTGGCTGTGATTAACGCCGGTGGATCCGTTGCCCTGGCGCCATCATTCGGTTCAGGCCGGATTGGCACAACTGGGCGGCACGCGTCGGGCGTTACAAATCCATCGAATAGTTTCTGATGATTGGATGAGGCTAATGATCAAGATCAAAAAAGGCCTGGATCTTCCCATCAGCGGCGCTCCTGAACAGACCATTACAGACGGCAAACCCGTTCGCCATGTGGCGTTGATCGGTTTTGACTACGTAGGCATGAAGCCAACGATGGCTGTGAAAGAAGGTGACCGTGTAAAGCGCGGCACGCTGCTGTTTACGGACAAGAAGACCGAAGGCGTTCGTTATACTTCACCGGCAGCCGGTGTGGTCAAGGAAATCAACCGCGGCGAGCGCCGTGTGTTTCAGTCGGTTGTCGTTGAAATCGACGGCGACGAAGCTGAGACCTTTGCGCGTTACGATGCGTCTGATGTTGCCGGTCTGGAGCGTCAGCAAGTCGTCGATAACCTGGTCGAGTCCGGGTTGTGGACAACCTTCAAGACCCGTCCCTACAGTAAGGTGCCTGCCATTGATACGGCGCCGCATTCCATCTTCGTGTCCGTCATGGACACTAACCCGCTGGCAGCAGATCCCACAGTGATCATCCGTGAAAACGGTGCGGCCTTCGAACAGGGGCTGAAGATTCTCTCCAAGCTGACCACCGGTAAGGTGTTTGTGACCGGCAAGCCGGGCTCTGATGTGCCGGTTCCGTCTGACGACAGCGTGGAAGTTCAGCAGTTTGAGGGTGTTCATCCGGCGGGTAACGTAGGTACTCATATTCATTACCTCGATCCCATTGCCGGGGACAAAGTGGTATGGAGTATCGGCTACCAGGACGTCATTGATATCGCAAAACTGTTCGAGACCGGCGAGCTGTCGGTGAACCGTATTGTTGCGGTCGGTGGTCCGAAGGCCCTCAAGCCGCGCCTGATTCGTACCCGTGTCGGCGCCAACCTTGATGAACTTCTTGATGGTGAAATCGCCACGGACTGCGAGGTTCGCAAAATTTCCGGCTCTGTGTTCGGTGGTCGTCGTGGTGACGGGCCCTGTAACTACCTTGGTCGTTTCGCCAACCAGATCTCGGTTCTGGAAGAGGGCAACAAACGAGAGTTTATGGGCTGGCTGTCGCCGGGAGCCAACAAGTTCTCGGTTATGAACATCTACCTGTCCAAACTGGTCGGCGGAAAGCGGTTTGATATGACGACCACGACCAACGGCAGTGAGCGGGCGATGGTGCCAGTAGGGATGTACGAAAAGGTCATGCCTCTGGACATTCTGCCTACCCAGTTGTTGCGGTCTTTGATCGTGGGCGACACTGAAATGGCACAAAAACTGGGTGCGTTGGAGCTGGATGAAGAAGATCTGGCGCTGTGTACCTTCGTGTGCCCGGGTAAATACGAGTACGGTCCGATTCTCCGTGAGAACCTGACCAGAATCGAGATCGAGGGCTAAAACGATGGCAATCCGACAGTTTCTCGATGGTATCGAGCATCATTTCGAAAAAGGTGGCAAGTACGAGCGCTGGTATGCGCTTTACGAAGCGGTGGATACGATTTTCTATTCACCGGCTAGCGTGACATCCACAACCTCTCATGTGCGTGATGGTATCGACCTTAAGCGCATCATGATTACGGTATGGCTGTGTACCTTCCCCGCTATGTTCTTCGGTATGTGGAACATTGGCTTCCAGGCCAACAGCTTCCTGGCTGAGAATCCAGACGCGCTGATGGGTGATGGTGGTCTGCGTACTGCCTTTATCAGTGCCTTGGCCGGCAATAACGCCGCCAGCATCTGGGACAACTTTGTCTACGGCATGGCGTACTTCGTACCCATTTACTTCGTCACCTTCGTGGTGGGCGGCTTCTGGGAAGTGTTGTTTGCCACGGTACGTCGTCACGAAGTAAACGAAGGCTTCTTTGTGACTTCCGTGCTGTTCGCACTGATTTGCCCTCCGACCATTCCGCTGTGGCAGGTTGCCCTTGGTATCACCTTCGGTGTGGTCATTGGCAAGGAAGTGTTTGGCGGCACCGGTAAGAACTTCCTGAACCCGGCCCTCACCGGTCGTGCGTTCCTGTATTTTGCCTATCCGGCCCAGATTTCCGGTGACACGGTTTGGACGGCGGTCGACGGTTTCAGTGGTGCGACTGCGCTGAGCTGGGCTGCAAGCGGTGGCCTGGAAGCACTGGAAACCCAGATTGGCTGGATGTCAGCCTTTATGGGTTCGATTCAGGGCTCTATGGGTGAGACCTCAACGCTGGCCGTGTTGATCGGCGGCATTATCCTGCTGGGTATGAAAATCGCGTCCTATCGCATCGTCGGGGGCGTGTTGATCGGCATGATTGCCATGTCGCTGCTGCTGAACGTGATTGGCTCGGATACCAATCCGATGTTTGACGTGCCGGCACACTGGCATCTGGTGATGGGCGGCTTTGCCTTCGGCATGATGTTCATGGCGACCGACCCGGTGTCGGCGGCGATGACCAACACGGGGCGTTGGTGCTTCGGTATCCTGGTTGGCGTGATGACCGTACTGATTCGCGTCATTAACCCGGCGTTCCCGGAAGGCATCATGCTGGCAATCCTGTTTGCCAACCTCTTTGCACCGCTGATGGACCATTATGTGGTTCAGGCCAACATCAAACGGAGGCTTGCCCGTGGCTAAAGCTAAAGAAACTGTCTCCAGAACACTGATGGTTGCGCTGGTGCTGAGCGTTGCGTTTTCTGTCGTGGTGTCGACAGCGGCGGTAATGCTTCGGCCGGCGCAGATCCAGAACCAGAATCTGGACATTCGTTCCAACATCCTGGCGGCGGCCGGAATGCTGAAAGAGGGCGCAACGGCGGAAGAAATTGAGGAAACCTTCTCTCGCTTCGACGTTAGACTGGTTGACCTCGAATCCGGTGATTACGTTGATCCCGGGGCCGTTGGTGTGAAGGAGCCGATGAAGTACGACATGTACAAGGCGGCTTCTGATCCGTCCATGTCGGTCAATATTCCTGCATCGGAAGACAAGGCCGGCATCAAGCGCCGTCCGAACGTTGCCAAGATCTACACCCTGAGTGAAAACGGTGAACTGGTCAGGGTAGTCCTTCCGATTCATGGCTACGGTCTGTGGTCCACCCTTTACGGGTTCGTATCGCTTGAGGGCGATGCCAACACCATTGAGGGCCTGGGCTTCTATGACCACGCTGAAACTCCGGGGCTTGGTGGCGAGGTGGATAACCCCCGCTGGAAAAGCCAATGGGTCGGCAAGGAAGTGTACGGCGATGAGTTGGAAGAGCCGCAGATTCGCCTGGTCAAGGGTGGCGTGGGCGCCGGTGCATCCGACAAGGAGCACAAGGTAGATGCCCTGTCCGGTGCGACCCTGACGAGCCGAGGTGTTGAGCAGTTGGTCAACTACTGGATGGGTGACCGGGGCTTCGCACCGTACCTGAAAAAACTTCGTGAAGGGGAGGTCTGATCATGGCAGACGCTTCAGCCAAACAGGTTCTCTTCGAGCCGATATTCAGTAACAACCCTATTGCCTTGCAGATTCTCGGTATCTGCTCGGCACTGGCGGTGACCACCAGCATGAACGTAACTCTGGTTATGTGCATGGCGGTTATCGCGGTAACGGCCTTCTCTAACCTGGCCGTGTCGCTGGTTCGCACGCAGATTCCCGGTAGTATCCGGATTATCGTGCAAATGACCATTATCGCCTCCCTGGTTATCGTTGTTGATCAGGTCCTCAAGGCGTATGCCTACGAAATCAGTAAGCAGCTGTCGGTATTCGTTGGTTTGATCATCACCAACTGTATCGTCATGGGCCGTGCTGAGGGTTTCGCCATGAAGAACGGCCCCTGGCTGAGCTTCCTGGATGGCGTTGGTAACGGCATGGGCTATTCCGTTCTGCTTATTTTCGTGGCGTTCTTCCGGGAGCTGCTGGGCGCGGGATCGCTGTTCGGCGTGTCTCTGATGCCGGTCGTCAACGAGGGTGGTTGGTACATTCCCAACGGTCTGTTGCTGCTGCCGCCGAGTGCGTTCTTTATCATCGGCCTGGCGATCTGGGGTCTGCGTACCTGGAAGCCTGAGCAGGTAGAAGAAGCGGACTTCAAAATGTCCCGCCACACCGTTAAGGAGGCCTTCTGATGGAGCATTATATCAGCCTGATCCTGAAGGCCATTTTTGTTGAAAACATGGCGTTGGCCTTCTTCCTGGGGATGTGTACCTTCCTGGCGATCTCCAAGAAGATTGAAGCGGCCGCTGGCCTCGGTATTGCCGTTGTCGTGGTACTGACGATCACGGTGCCGGTGAACAACCTGCTCTACAACACTATCCTCAGGGAAGGTGCGTTGGACTGGGCGGGTCTACCGAATGTTGACCTGAGCTTTTTGGGCCTTATTACGTACATTGGTGTCATTGCGGCACTTATCCAGATCATGGAGATGGTTCTGGACAAGTATATGCCGGCTTTGTATGCCGCTCTTGGGGTGTTTTTGCCGCTGATTACCGTGAACTGCGCCATCCTGGGTGCATCACTGTTCATGGTCGAGCGGGACTACACCTTCAGTGAAAGCGTGGTTTACGGATTTGGTGCCGGTGTCGGCTGGGCGTTGGCCATACTCGCATTGGCCGGTATCCGCGAAAAGCTCAAATACAGCGATGTTCCCGAAGGGCTACGAGGCCTGGGTATCACCTTCATTACGGTTGGTTTGATGTCCCTCGGTTTTATGTCGTTCTCAGGTATTTCACTGTAATCAACCCGGTGATTCGGTTTAACGAAAAGGCGAGACCATGAATACAGAAATTATTCTCGGCGTGGTCATGTTCACCGTTATCGTGCTGGCCCTTGTCGCGGTCATTCTCGCGGCACGGTCCAGACTCGTAAGCACCGGTGATGTGACCATTGAAGTCAACGACGACCCAGAGCATACGCTGACAACGGAAGCCGGCGGCAAGTTGCTCGGAACCCTGGCCGGAAGTGGCATCTTCCTGTCCTCCGCCTGTGGCGGCGGCGGTACTTGCGCCCAGTGTAAGTGCAAGGTCCTGGAGGGTGGCGGTGCCATGTTGCCCACCGAAAAGACCCACTTCACCAATCGCGAGGAAAAGGAAGGCTGGCGCCTGTCCTGTCAGGTTCCGGTGAAGCAGGACATGAAAGTGGAAGTGCCAGAGGAGTTCTTTGGCGTCAAGAAGTGGGAATGTGAGGTTATCTCCAACCATAACGTGGCCACGTTCATCAAGGAACTGGTACTGAAGCTTCCCGAAGGTGAAGAAGTCGACTTCCGTGCCGGTGGTTACGTGCAGCTTGAGTGCCCCCCCTACGAAATCCCGTTCAAGGATTTCAAGATTGAGGAGGAGTTCCATGAAGATTGGGACAAGCACGATATCTGGCGTTACAAGGCCATCAACAAGGAGGAGACCATTCGCGCCTACTCCATGGCCAACTACCCGGAAGAGAAGGGTGTTCTCAAGTTCAACATCCGTATTGCCACGCCGCCTCCGGGCACGGATCATCCGCCGGGCATCATGTCATCCTACGTCTTCAACCTGAAGGCCGGTGACAAGGTGACGGTTATGGGGCCATTCGGTGAGTTCTTCGCCAAGAAGACCGAAGCTGAAATGGTGTTCATCGGCGGCGGTGCCGGTATGGCGCCCATGCGGTCCCATATCTTTGATCAGCTCAAGCGCTTGGAGTCCAAGCGTAAGATCAGTTTCTGGTACGGCGCACGAAGCGTCCGGGAGATGTTCTACGTCGAGGATTTCGACCAGCTGTCGGAAGAAAACGACAACTTCGAGTGGCATGTGGCTCTATCAGACCCGCAGCCAACCGATAACTGGGAAGGCGAGACCGGCTTCATCCATAACGTGCTCTATGAAAAATACCTGAAGGAGCACCCGGCTCCGGAGGACTGCGAGTACTATATGTGTGGGCCCCCAATCATGAACGCCTCGTGCATCAAGATGCTCAAGGATCTGGGTGTTGAGGACGAAAACATCATGCTGGATGACTTCGGGGGTTAATTAGCTCACATGACATTCAGCATGTTCCGACCCGTCAGGGTGGTTGCGGCCGGCGCCTTACTGGTGCTGGCCCTGGCCGCGCTGGCGGGTTGTTCGTTTGAGGAAGAGGAAAAAGTCTGGGAAATCGCCGGGCCGGTGTTTGGTACGCGTTATCATATCAACGTCGTATTGACGGACAATCCGGAGCGGCTGGAGAATCTGGCGCAAGGCATTGAAAAGGTTCTTGAAGGCGTGGACGCGTCGATGTCCACATGGCGTGAAGATTCCGAGCTTTCGCGCTTTAACCGTCTGGACGATCAGTCTGAGTGGGTGGAGATCTCAACGCCGCTCTACGAAGTGCTTGCAACAGCTGATCAGGTTTCCGAACTGACCGGTGGCGCTTTCGATGTCACCATTGGCCCGGTGGTCAATCTGTGGGGTTTTGGGCCGGATGCCCGTCCGGAGACGATCCCCAGCGACGATGAGCTCGCGGCCAGGATGGCAGCCACCGGTTACGGTAAACTGGACCTTCAGGCGGATCCTCCGGCACTGAGAGCGAGTCCCAATCAATACATCGATTTGTCAGCCATTGCCAAGGGCTACGGCGTGGACGCGGTGGCCCGTTACCTGAAAGATGAAGGTATCGCCGCGTATCTTGTCGAAATAGGTGGCGAAGTTCAGGCTCATGGGCATAAGCCGGATGGTGAAGCATGGCGCCTGGCCATTGAGCAGCCGGTGTCGGAAATGCGTGAAATCAACCGTGTGGTTGCCCTTGACCGACATGCAATGGCAACCTCGGGTGACTATCGTAACTACTACGAATCGGATGGCCGCCGGTTTTCGCATACAATAGACCCGAAAGACGGTCGACCGATCAGCCATACATTGGCATCGGTAACGGTCATTTCGGATGACTGCATGACGGCAGATGCCCTCGCCACGGCCTTTAATGTGATGGGGCATGATCGGGCAAAGGCGCTTGCCACGCGTGAGAACATAGCCGCGTATTTTATTGTGCGGGGTGACAACGGGTTTGAAACGGATTACACGCCTGCGTTTTCCTCGTTCCTGACACATTGACGGAGAGACCTTATGGGTACTTTTCTGCTGGTCCTGATGATTGTCGTGCTGCTGGTTGCAGCGATGTCCGTCGGGGTAATTTTCGGCCGCAAGCCGATCAGTGGCACTTGCGGTGGCATTGGTGCCATGGGTATCAGCAAGTCCTGTGATATCTGTGGCGGCAACACCCAGAAGTGTGAAGACGAAAACGAACGCCTTGCCAACGACGGCAAGTCCGCGGAGGCACTGACGTATGACGCCTCCCGCTCAGACGACCGCTGATCCGGCGTCCACCAACCTATAAAAATTCCGGGAGCTTCTGAAAAGCGCCTGCGCCCTGCCAGTGCGTGCCTGCAGGGTCTTTTCAGAGGCTCCCTCACGACGTAGATAAGGAGTCACTGCAGAATGGCAGAACATCATTACGACGTCGTCGTTATCGGCGCAGGCCCTTCGGGAGAAGGTGCAGCGATGAATGCGACGAAACACGGCAAGCGTGTCGCAATCATCGAAGATAAACCCACGGTTGGCGGTAACTGCACCCACTGGGGCACTATTCCTTCCAAAGCGTTGCGTCACTCGGTCAAGCAGATCATCACCTTTAATACCAACCAGATGTTCCGTGATATCGGCGAGCCACGCTGGTTTTCTTTTCCCCGTGTTTTGCAGAACGCACAGAAGGTGATCGGCAAGCAGGTCAAGTTGAGAACCCAGTTCTATGCACGGAACCGCGTGGATCTGATTAACGGCCGTGCCAGTTTTATCGATAGCAACCGGCTCGAGATACGGGGTAATAAATCCCATGAAGTCCTGCATTTCAAGCAGGCGATTATTGCAACGGGCTCTCGTCCGTACCTTCCGCCGGATGTAGACTTCCGTCACCATCGCATCTACAACTCAGATACCATTCTGAATCTGTCCCACACGCCCCGCACGCTGATTATTTATGGAGCGGGCGTCATTGGTTCGGAATACGCCTCGATTTTCGCCGGCCTGGGTGTGAAGGTGGACCTGATCAACCCGGGAAGCCGCTTGCTCACGTTCCTGGACGATGAGATTTCGGATGCTCTGAGTTATCACCTGCGCAATAACGGTGTGCTGGTTCGACACAACGAGGAGTATGAATCGGTCGATGGTGATGATCACGGGGTCGTGCTGTCGCTGAAGTCCGGCAAGAAAATCCGTGCGGATGCGTTTCTCTGGTGCAATGGCCGTAGCGGCAACACCGAAAAGCTGGGCCTGGACAACATCGGTCTGACGCCCAACGGCCGTGGACAGTTGGCGGTTGACGACCATTATCGGACTGAAGTGGAGAATGTCTACGCGGCCGGTGATGTGATTGGCTGGCCAAGCCTCGCCAGCGCCGCCTACGATCAGGGGCGCTCTGCATCCTCCGACATCGTGAAGGACGACTATTTCCGGCTGGTATCGGATGTGCCGACGGGTATCTATACCCTGCCGGAGATCAGCTCGGTGGGTAAAACCGAGCGGGAACTAACCGAAGCCAAGGTTCCCTACGAAGTGGGGCAGGCGTTCTTCAAGGACCTGGCGCGGGCCCAGATCACCGGGGACCCGGTGGGCATGCTCAAGATCCTGTTTCACCGCGAATCCCGTCAACTGCTGGGGATTCACTGTTTTGGCGACCAGGCCGCAGAAATCGTTCACATCGGCCAGGCCATCATGAATCAGGAAGGCGAGGCCAACTCCCTGAACTATTTCATCAATACGACCTTTAACTACCCGACCATGGCTGAGGCTTATCGGGTAGCGGCGCTCAACGGTCTCAATCGGATTTTCTAGCTGCTGATTGCGGGCCGAGTGCTGTCCGTGCTTTCCGCGCTCTCTTGGGGCGTTGGAAGGTGGAGAGCTGCTTTCGCGCGGTTGTCGAAGAACATCCGCGTGCTTGTCGGATAGTCGGTGATGATGCTATCGACGCCCTTGGCTTCAAGCTGAACCATGTCGTGAATGCGGTTTACCGTCCAGGTGGATACGTGCATGCCGCGCCTGTGGGCATCGTCAACGATGGCGCTGGTGCAGATACGCCAGCCGATACAGAGAAAATCGCAGTGCAAACGGGCTGCGGTATTGACCGGTCTCGGAAACTTCCGGTCCGTTACGAGTCCGATCCGCACCTTGCGGTCCCGGCGGCGGGCTTCCTGCAGGAACCAGCTGTCGGAGGAGGTAATGACCACCCGCTTGTAAAGATCGCGACGTTGAATGATTTCTGTCAGGCGATTGCACAGAATATTCAGTCGGTGACGGTTGTCTTTCTTTACCTCCAGTTGCAGGTGCTCGAAATCCGGGAATTCGTTGAGCAACGCCTCCAGAGTGGGAATGCCTGCTTTCCGCGGCCAGGCTGTGGTGTTGCGCCGGGCGTCCATGTCTGCCAGTTCGGATGCCGTGTAGTTGGCAACGTTGCCTTCCTGTCCGGTTGTGCGATCAACGGTCAGGTCGTGAATGACCATTGGCATACCATCTTTTGATAGAACCAGGTCAAGCTCAAAGTGCCGAACCCCGTGGCGGTAGGCGTGGGTAAAACCGGCCAGGGTATTTTCGGGGGCTTCCCCCTTAGCGCCCCTGTGTCCATACACGATCATTCTGGAGAAGATTCCTTCAGACGGTTATAGATTTGCTGGCGTTGCTTCCAGGTGTCGTGGCACAGCTGAATGTCTTCCAGATACGCCGGTAGTTCCCGCATCAGCAGGGCCTGAGGGCCATCCACCAAGGCTTTCTCCGGCTTCGGGTGGAAGTCCACCAGTACCATGTTGGCGCCCGCTATCACGCCCTGTGCGGTTGCGTGCATGACATCCAGGACGCCGTCGGGTGCGCGTTCGCGGCTGCCGACTGAGTGGGATGGATCAACGCATACCGGCATGCGGGTAAGGCGCTTTACCGCCGGGACATGGGCGAAGTCCACCATGTTGCGGTGGGGTTGCCCAGCCTCGGTCTTCATACCACGCAGGCAGAAAATCACATTGGCGTTGCCTTCGCTGGCCAGGTATTCGGCCGCGTTCAGAGATTCATTCAGGGTGATGCCGAAGCCGCGTTTAAGCAGCACCGGGTAAGTGCTCTGGCGGCCAATGGCTTTGAGCAACTCAAAGTTTTGCGTGTTGCGCGTGCCTACCTGCAGCATGACACCGGTAGGGCGCCCCAGTTGCTCCAGGCAATGGTCGATCTCTTCAATGTGGCTCTCGTGGGTGATCTCCATGGCAATCACCTTGATGCCATGTTTGCCGGCTTTCTCAAACACCCAGGGCAGGCAACCCTTGCCGTGGCCCTGAAAGGAATACGGGTTGGTCCGGGGCTTGTAGGCGCCCATGCGGGTGCAAACCTGGCCATTGTCCTCAAGGGCCTGCATCATCTGCTCCACGTGCTCTGGCACGTCGACGGCGCACAGGCCGGCGAAAATGTTCAGGTTGGACTGGTCGAAGGTCACGCCGTTATAGGTAAAGCCACTCTGGCGCTTGTCGTCCTTGTGCCGCCCCAGAATCCGGTAGTCGTCGGAGATGCGTATCGCGCGCTCCACGGCAGGCAGGGCCTCGATCTCGTCCTTGTCCAGGGATTTGGTGTCGCCCAACAGGTACACCTCTGTCAGGCGTTGCTTGGCACCCTGGACTTCATGCACCCTGACCGATACCCCTGGCAGGTTCTCCAGAAAGTGCATGGTTTGGCGATAGGCTTCACTGTCCAGCGCGGTATCCGGGTGGAGAATGGCTAACATACTTGCTCCTTGAGGTTCAGTCAGCGCCTTCAGCGCGATGGCGGGCCTGCATGAACTCCCTGTGGTTAAGATGCAGCAGATCCGACATGCGGCGAATAAGGTGTTCCTCGTACTTGTCAATTCGGCCGTCAGCAAATGCAACCCGCCAGATGCTTTCAAGAAGTGCCTGTTTTTCTTCCTGACTCAACTGCTCGTTGATAAGGCCGGTAAACTCATAAAGGGAAGTGGCGTCGTCTGCCTGGTTGAGCGCATCCTGAAGGATCTCTTCGGCTTCGTCACGGGTGACCTGGTGCGCTTCAACCGCAAAGTTGACAATCGTCTTCAGTTCTTCGTCATCCTGATCGTTGTCGACCCTGGACAGCTGCACCATCAGCGCCGTGGCGGCCACCGCAAGCTGGTGGCTGTCAGGTTGTGTCGGTTCATCTTCGGGCGAGCCAAACAGGCTTTTCAGGCGCTCAATCATGGTGTCAGGAATCTCCTCCCGGTGGTGGCTGGCGTCAGGCGGCCTGGGACAGCCGGCGGACGCGGTTTTCAAGCTCTATCTGGTCGTTGGTAAAACGACGTATGCCATCGGCCAGTTTTTCCGTGGCCATGGCATCTTCATTGGACTCCCAGCGGAACAGGCGCTCATCAATGTCGCCTGGCCTGTCTGAGCTCTTTGCGCCCTCTGCGGACAACTGGCGTGTCAGCGCGCCGGAGTCGTTCTCCAGCTCCTGAAGCAGGGCCGGACTGATGGTCAGGCGGTCACAACCAGCCAGCATTTCGATTTCGCCGGTGTTGCGGAAACTGGCCCCCATCACCACCGTCTTGTAGCCATTGGCCTTGTAGTAGTTGTAGATGCGGGTTACCGACTGGACCCCGGGGTCTTCTGCCGCCGGGAAGGCATCACGCCCCGTGGCAGCCAGATGCCAGTCCAGGATACGGCCCACGAACGGCGAGATCAGGAAGGCGCCGGCATCGGCGCAGGCAGCGGCCTGGATATAAGAGAACAGCAGGGTGAGGTTGCAGTGTATACCCTCTTTCTCCAGCTGTTCAGCGGCGCGAATGCCTTCCCAGGTGGACGCAATCTTGATCAGCACCCGGCTGGTATCCATGCCGAGGTGGTCATACAGCTCGACCAGGCGACGTGCGCGGGTGAGGGTGGCATCGGTATCGAAGGACAACCGGGCATCCACTTCGGTTGAAACCACGCCAGGTATGCGCCCGAGAATCTGCTTGCCTGCGAGTACGGCCAGCATGTCAGTCGCGTAGGTCAGCTGCTCCGCATCGGAACCGCCGTGTTTGCGGGCGGCTGCCACGGCTTCGTCCAGCATCGGGCGGTAGGCCTCGGATGCCGCGGCCTTGAGAAGAAGCGACGGATTGGTGGTGGCGTCTTCCGGCTTCCACTGGGCAATGGCCTCCAGGTCCCCGGTGTCTGCAACCACCGTGGTCATGGCTTTCAGTTGTTCGAGCTTGCTGGTCATTCGTCCTGTCATCCTGATCGATTTGTTATTGATCGCCCGTTTGGCGGGCGCTTTGGGTCATACGCCTACAATAACGGGCCGCTCTGACAGGAACAAGGCAGTATTAAGGTAACAAGGTGCTCAGGCTGGCACTACCGTGGCCTCGGCAGGCTCGGGAACTTTCGCCATGGCCCGTTCGATGACTTCAATGCCGGACCCGGGCTTGTGGGCGTTCTCACTGATGTAGCGCCGGAACTGGCGACCCCCGGGCTGCCCGTGGAATAGGCCCATCAGGTGACGAGAGATGTGACTGAGGTAAACGCCACGGTCCAGTTCACTCTGAATGAATGGTAATACAGCTCGTAATGCTTCGTGCCGTGAAGAAATCGGCATGGGCTGCCCGAAAAACTCGGTATCCACGCCAGCCAGCAGCCAGGGGTTATGGTAGGCCTCGCGCCCCAGCATGACGCCGTCGGTGTGTTCGAGGTGCTCCCGGCATTCGGCAAAGGTCTTGATACCACCGTTAATGATGATCTCAAGATGCGGGTAGCGGGCTTTAAGGCGATAGACCCAGTCGTATTTCAGCGGGGGTATGTCCCGGTTCTCTTTTGGGCTTAGACCTTCGAGAACGGCAATCCGGGCATGCACGATAAAGGTACGACAACCGGCCTGGGATACCTTCTCGATAAACTCACAAAGGTCATCCCAGGATTCACGGCCATCAATCCCGATACGGTGTTTGACGGTTACCGGCAGGCTGGTGGCGGCGATCATTGCCTGCACGCCCTCAGCCACTTTATCGGGGTGTGCCATCAGGCAGGCACCGATCATGTTGTTCTGTACCCGGTCGCTGGGGCAGCCCACGTTCAGGTTTACTTCATCAAACCCGTACTGTTCAGCCAGTTTGGCGCAATGGGCCAGTTCCTGCGGATTGCTGCCACCCAGTTGCAGCGCCAGCGGGTATTCCGTCGGGTCGTGCCGCAGAAATCGAGCGGTATCACCGTGGATCAGTGCGCCGGTCGTGACCATTTCGGTGTAGAGCAGGGTGTGCCGGCTGAGTTGGCGCGCCAGATAGCGATAGTGGCTGGTGGTCCAGTCCATCATTGGCGCGATACAGAACCTTCTAGAAGGCTCCCTGCCAGCATTCCCGCCGATTCCCGCTGAATTAACACTGCTTTTTACGTCACTAATAATAGCCATTAATTGCCTGTTTTTCACCTTTTTCGTAGTATTGGTGCTCCAAAAGTGCTCCAAAAATTGGTTTGGAGCACCGCATACAGGGAGCGTGGAGCACCGTGCCTACCATTACAACCAGAACCCGTGCCGATGGTACCAAATCTTACCGGGCAGCGATCCGCCTCAAGCGTAAAGGACAGATAGTATATCGTGAAAGCCGCACCTTTGACCGTAAGGCTTTGGCGAAGGATTGGGCAACCCGCCGCGAGTTGGAGCTCCAGGAGCCCGGCGCCATCGATAAGGTTCGGCATCGTGGCGTCACGATCGGCGATCTGATCGTTCGGTACCAGAATGAGTTTGGCGCGGGTTTTGGGCGTAGCAAGGCCATGGATATGGAACGACTCCAGACTTATGATCTGGCGCAGCTGGATGCGATGGAGATCCGCAGTCAGGATTTCGTTTCGCACATTGCGGAACGGGTGAAAACCGTCAAGCCCCAGACTGCCGCCAACGATCTGATCTGGCTGCGGGGGGTGTTCAAGACTGCCCGGAGTGCATGGGGTATACCTGTGGCACTGGACGCGCTGAATGACGCGGCTGAAACCTGCCGGCGGGAGCGCCTGGTGGCAAAGCCCGGCAAACGGGATCGAAGGCCTACGCTTGGTGAGCTGGAGAAAATACTCGAGTACGGAAAGAGCACGGAGTCCAGGCGTACCGTTCGCACCGGTGATGTCATTCTATTTGCTCTATTCTCAGCTCGCCGTCAGGAGGAGATCACGCGAATCCGATGGGCTGATCTGGATGAGCGGACTCAGAGCGTGATCGTTCCTGATATGAAGCACCCCAGCCAGAAGATTGGAAACAACCGGCGTGTCTATCTCACCGACGAGGCCTGGTCCATCATCCATCAGCAGCCGGAGATTGATGACCGGATTTTTCCCTTCAACTCCAAATCCATCAGCGCCCGTTTCACCGAGTGGTGCAAGCTCCTCGGCATTTCTGACCTGCACTTCCATGACCTTCGGCACGAGTGCATCAGCTGGCTGTTTGAGCGTGGCTGGGATATTCCTCGTGTAGCTGGGGTGAGTGGGCACACCACCTGGTCCTCCCTTCAGAGATACACGCACCTGAGCCAGCATGAGCCGCATGATAAGTACGAAGGGTGGTCTTGGCGGCCTCGTTGAGACAATCTTAGTGTGCTATAGATATAACAAGAAATTCATCAGGGAAGGTAAGTTGTGGCAAATAATAATTTTTTCGATCGTGGATTCGACGATAAGACGAGTATCAAGCTAGGTCTGTATGAGAGCTATCTATTCGAGTTCTTGGGTGTCTGGATTGCTTCTTCGGTTAGAGAGCGAGCCCCAAAAGAGATAGATATTTACGACTTCTTTGCAGGCCCTGGTGTGGATAGCGATGGTGTACCAGGAAGTCCGATGGTCGCTTATGAGGTGATCGGGAAGTTTGCGGAAAGGCTTTCAGTTACCGGTCAAAAGGTGAGGTTGTGGCTTAGTGATATCGACGAGAAGCGAGTGGCTTCTTTAAAGGCGTTGTTTTCGAACAAGGCGGAGTGGCCAGCCAACACGTCGATCGAGATACATCAAATGGATTTCCGTGATGCTCTGAATGCCAATCGGGGCAGGCTCGGAAAGGTTCCTGCACTAATATTTGCTGATCAATTTGGTGTTAAGTTCATCACGCCGGATATCTTCCGAAAGCTGGTGGCTCTAAAGGCTACCGATCTGATCTTCTTCATAACCTCCTGGACTCTTAATCGTTTCGCGGACCATGACAACATTAAGAAATATCACGAGGGTATCGGTGAGCATCTTAAAGACGCGAAAGCTGAGCACATTCACCGAAAGGTTAAAGACTACTATCAGTCCCTGGTGCCAGCAGGGCATCAGTATCACCTGGCTCCATTTTCCCTGAAAAAGGGCCCCAACGTTCACGGCATTATCTTCGGTACCAGTCATATCGCTGGGATGCGTAAGTTTCTGAATGTCGCGTGGAAGATCGACAGCGATCGAGGGGAGGCTGACTTCGATATCGATGATGATCGGTTGATTGATGACACCCATCAGATGGATATGCTTGGCGATGATAGGCGGCCAAAAAAAGTGGAGATGTTCCAGGAAGAGCTCAAAGAGGCCATTATTTCTGGCCGCTTAGGTAGCGATAAGGCCGTTCATGAATTTTCAATCTACGCAGGTTTTCTTCCGGTGAAACATGCGAAGCCAGTTGTCGACCAGCTTCGCAAGGAGGGTGTGCTTGAGATCGATGGCGGCGGTGTTCGCCTGAGCGACGCCTGCTGCAAAGAACCTCGGCGGTTTATCCTAACTGCACCGTAGGAATCATGTCCCAATTGCGGCCGGACAACTCGCGGCCGTTCTTCTTCTTGGAGCGGCGAACGCCGTCGGCTCCCCAATTTCCCCATTGTTTAAAGAAAAACGGTACTCCAGCTGAGAGGCATTGATCTTTTACGTTGAGGGCCCATTCGGCCTTCATCGGCCTGGCCTTTGCTCCAGATTCGCCGCCAACAATCACCCAGTGAATGCCACTCAGATCAATCTTCCCTAACTCTTCAAGCAGTGGCTCGACAGAGAGAAAGCGCGTTTCTGCCGGTACTTCTCTGAGTAAGTCGATCCTTGGAAGGCCGTATTTTTTATCTTCTACGGAGACTCCCATCCAGGCATTCGCGGGAATCTTCTTTCCTCTGGAGTACTCGACCATGCGCTCAGCACGCTTTGTGAGAATCTGGAAAATATGCTGTGGGCAACGGTCTATCACGTTCATCACCGCGTCGATGTATGAAGCAGGGACATCTTCGTGGAAAAGGTCACTCATAGAGTTAACGAAATAGGTCGTTGGCTTCTTTCGCTGCAGCGGTTGTCCCAGCCTCTCCGGGTGTAGCGAGAGCGCGAAGCCGTTCTCATAGCCATTGGCGCCCATGGCTTGAAGCCTTTTTGCCATGGTTTCGGCATAGCAGTGTTTACAGCCAGGCGAAACCTTTGTGCAGCCCGTTATCGGGTTCCATGTTTGTTCTGTCCACTCAATTCCTGTTTGCGTCGCCATGGTAGAAATCCTTGCTGTATGGATATACAGTAATTTTGGTATTAGTTTGGCCAAAATTCAATGTTGTTCCGAATTTTAGGCGGCTTATGCCGGTTTGGAAAATGTAAAGAATTGTAACTAAAGCCTGTTTTTGCACTTGCATCTTTGACGACTCGTTATAGCGTCGAAAGCGTGGCCACATTTCTATCAATTCTCAATGGAGTAACGAGATGAAAACGGATGAAAAGCTCAACGATGTTTCCGCCTGTGAAGATACCCTGGTTGTCATTGCTGATATTGCGACCAGTGGCGGGATGTTGCAGAGAGTCCTGGCCACGGGTGTCGCTTCAAATCGAGTAGCAGAGGTGTGCGAGGGGCTCTTCATGGAGATCCGAGACCTCGCCGGCTCTGCCGGTGCTGCCAACGGCGATAGTGATACATGATCTGCCGGTAGGTAATAGCGGCATCCTGGTTATGATCCAGCTCGGCGCGTGACTGGATGCCACAGGCCTGCAGAATGAAATCCCGGGCATCATCGACCGTGTGGGTGCCGTCTGGGATGTCCAACTGGAATTTCGCTGCCCTGCGCCTGTCCAGGTAAAGGCGAAAAGTTTCATCCTGGCAGAGCATGGCAGCGTTTCTGGCGCGGAAGCCACCTTTTAATTCAGGCATTGCTCTGCATTGCCTTCAGCTTGCTGTGGTACTTGATAACCACACTCAACTGCCGCAGGTTCACCGTTTCGATAGATTTCCCCTGCTGTTCCAGCAACTCCAGCACTTCGGCCTGCTCCTCCAGGTCCATCTGTTTCAGCTCCATGGCAGGCTCCAGCAGGTCAATGGCCTGCAGGGTATGGCGGATCTGGCTGGCTTTCATAAGGTCGCTCCTTGAGGCGCTATACTCACTGGGTGAATAGGTTGGAGTAGGTTATGTGTGGTCGTTTTAACGTGACGGATGATCCCCTGGTGCAAGGCTTGATGGAGGGGCTGGGTATGCCGCTCTATCCACGTCCGAGGTCGAACGTTGCACCGGGAAGCACTGCGGAGTTCGTGCTGGACGACGGCGGCGGCCGGCAGTTGTTGGAGGGGGTCTGGTCCCTTTTGATCGAGCCTCACCCTTCTGGCCCCGGGTACCGGCCCAATCCCAAGTTCAAGACATTCAACGCTCGCTCTGATCGGCTGACGAGCAGCCCGCTGTGGAAGCGCGTGTATCCGAAGCAGCGCTGTATCGTGCCTATGTCGGCGTTTCACGAATGGCGCGATGGGCAGGTCTACAACATTCACCCGGAGGGCGAAGCCATTGCGATGGCGGGCCTGTGGCAGCGGTACCGGAACGGAGACGATGAGCTGCTGTCCTTTACGACGATCACCCTGCCGCCCCATGAGCGCTTTGCTCATATCCACGATAAGAGTATTCCGCTGATGCTGCGGCCGGCGGATTTCGATGCGTGGCTGGATCCGCACTTTCATAATGTGGATGCGTTCCAGGGGCTGATGCGCAGCCACATTCCGGCGGCGTTGGTTTGTCAGCCAGTGCGGAGCCCGAAGGACCTGGAGCCGGTTGGGGCGGCTGAGGTTATCCCGGCTGACTAACAAGCGGGCGAGCCGGTGCCATATCAGCAGGGTGTGCACACGTTTGATTTCTTCCCGTATGGCCCGGCGGATCTTGTGGCACATGCGAAACGCTGGCCCGTGGAGTGCCTTTCCCTGGTTGGCTTTGCCGACGAGGGTGCGGGCCTGCTGGTGGGCGCGGACCAGGTCGTTTAGGCGGGTGGTGATCATGCCGCACCCCGAATCGCTGCCAATGTAATGGCCTTCCCCTGCGCCAGAAGCTGCTCCAGATAGGCAATGTACCGGTCAGCGTCGGTCACCTGTTCGAGAAAGTCTTCCTCTTTTTGTTCCTGATCCAGGAAGTCGTACTCGTAAAGTCGAAGCCGAAGGAAGGCAATTTCAGGGCGTGGGGATTCATCCTCAGGGATGATGGCGTCTACTGGCCTAATAACGGCGGACACGTGATTCGTGTGGCCGTGAACTTCAGCGAATGCCTGTGCGAGCCCGCGTGTCGTGATCTCTAGAGAGAGTTGGCAAACCTTTAAAGCACGCTCCCGGAGGTTGTCGACAATCTGCTCTGTGGTCATGGTGGGTACTGACATGATTTTCACCTGTGTTTTTCTGGTTGGTGTTGATCAGTGGTAGCCGGCTATTTGCCTGAGTGGTGCATCCGGCAGGGCTCTCACTACGAAAGCCCTCTCAGATGCGCCCCCGCAGGGGCGATCGGTTACGGTTGGAAGCTTCCAACGAAGGTCTGCACCAGGTCGCCGTCCAGGGCGTGAACCAGGTGCTCGCGGAATTCCTTGGCCATTTCTTCCTGGTGGTGCTCCAGGCGAACAATGCGCATGATCAGGCGGGGTGTCTCACCGGTGATCAGGCTCACCCGCAGGCGGAAAGTGCGCTCGTCCAGGCCGTGGTAGGGCTCGCAGGTGTACTCGATGAACGCGGGCAGTGTGTCTTTGTTCTGGGCTTCCACTTCGCTCATGGCGCTACGGCGGCCGCCGAAGGTGCGTTCCTCGTTGGTGCTCTCTGAGTTGGCGCTGATCGTGATCCGGCGTACAGCAGCTACGGCGCCGGGTAGGCTCAGCGGTTCGCCGTTCTCGGCAGTGACTTTCAGCTGGGGAGACCAGTCTTCCAGCCATTCGGCGAGCTCCTTTTGATCCATCGCTTTACCGTTCTTGCTCAGCAGCTCTTCGAAAGCGGCGGTTTTCGGCAGGGTGAGGTTGGCCGTGTGGTCGCCGTGGCCGGGCTCATGAAGCGTGCCGAGGTTGAAGAACGTTCTGGCGGTCATGTTGTCCGGATCCACAAAACACGCAGCGCCGTCCGCCTCGTACTCTTCGCTGCTGTGAACCTCACCCGCTGCCAGGTTGGAGTACTCCGCGAACTCCTCGATCTGGCTGGTTCGCATTGCGCCCCGAAAGCGCCGGCGCAAGGGCAGATACGGTTCCAGGTCTTCCACCTTCACGCTCAGCGGCAATGCGATAGCCGTGTCGGCGGTGTGCTCCAATACTCTTTCAGCGGCGGTACCAGCGGTCAGGTGGCCGATGGCGTATTCCAGTGCTTGCTTATCCATGGTGCTTAGTCCTCAGTTTTCGGGCTGGTTTCAGGCTCACCGGTGCGGGTGAACAGCTGGTTCTGGTTCTCCGGGAATATGCTCACCATCCCGCCGGTGTTGACGTGCATGGGTGTTTCCGTGGTGTCTTCCTCGGAGATCTTGCCGCGCAGGGTGGGCACGGTGTACTTCAGGGTGTGGCCGATGTTCACCTGGTAGCTTTGGCCGATGCGCTTTATGTTCAGCTTGATATCGATGCTGCCTTTGTCGTTGTTGTCGACAACGCCGCCGGCTACCTCGCTGATGGCGCGGGCCAGTTTCTGGATGAACACGCCACCGTCCAGGTCTTCCAGGAACTGGTTAACGTTGGTGTCTCTGTGGCTTGGTGCAGGTGCGCTCATTGCTACTCTCCGTTGGTTTCTTATGGCTGGCTGGATAGCCGCGCTTTGGGTGGTGCGGGTGGTTCCGGCCGCGTGATGCTGCGAACGGGCGTGGGAACAAACCCTTCACACCGAATTGCGCTCAGGTTGTCTTTCACCTGGTCGATCGCTTCCTCACTGATGAACCTGTCCAGGCTGGTACCGGTGGTCATCAGGAAGGCGAGCAGCTGCAGCGCCTGGTGCATGCGCGTGGGGCACAGGTTGGCGAAGTCCTGCAGGTTCAGCGGGTTCTCGTCGCCGGCGTAGAGCGCCAGCAGGAATTCACCGGTGTGCCGGGCGTCGCTGCCTTCGCCGTTGGCGGCCAGGTGCTGCAGTTCATGCAGAGCCCGCTCGATGTCGTTGGCGGATGCGTGAAGCGTGATCATGATGTGGTCCTTATGGTTTCTGGCTGTCCACCAAACGCAGGCGAGGGCGAAGGCGAGTAACAGTGCATGGCTGATCATTGGCGGCTTGCTCCAGTTTCGGGCGGTACCGGAATCCTTCCCGCTTCCACACCAGGCGTTTGCCTTGGGCATTGGCGAAGCGGATCAGGTCGATGACGCGGGTGTTTTCAGGTAGGTCAAGATTCACAGGTGATTCCTCTTCCGGGCTGGTTGGTCAGGCAGCGTTTACCTGGTCCCACTCTTTGCGGGCTTTGGCGCGCTGATCATCGATGTAGTCCGCCAGGTCCTGGGCACTGACCAGCCACTGGCTTTTCTGAGTGCCGGCGCGGTAGGCCGCGATTGGTAGCTGCGCTTTGGCGGCTCGGTTCTTGGCCATCTTCGGGTTCAGGCCGAAGAACTTGTCGGAGATGGATTCCAGCGGAATCTCGGCGGTACCGAACTCGGCCATCAGGGCAAAGAAGGTGGAAATCTGGTTCACGATGCCTCCTGCATATCGATTTGCTCTGCGAGTTCTTTGCGCAGGAATTCCAAACCGGCGGGGCTGACCAGGGTTTTGGCGCTGTGTTGCAGACCGCGTACCGGGTGGTTGAATGACTTGGTTTCCACCTTGAACAGCCCGCGCTTGGTGTAGCGCCAGTTCGGCAGGCGCTGATTGTCCAGAATGCCCCGGCCTTTCAGCGTGCGGATCATCTTGCGCGGGCCAAGGTTCAGCGTTTTGGCGGCTTCGGCGAGTGTGATGTATTCAGGAATCATGCGGCCTCCCTCTCTGCCCAATGCAGATGGTTCAGGTGTGTTGGCATAACGATGGGGTAGTCGTCGGCATCCCGACGGTTGACGGTGCGCACCCGGGCTACCCGTGGCGTGCGCAGAACCATTGGCTGATCGCCGGTACCGGGCAGGGCGCTGGCGCCGATTAACAGGCCGATGGCTAGTTGCCTGGCTTTAACCAGCCCGGCTTTAAACGCGCGGCTGATCAGGAGTTGACGGTTCGGGGCGTTGAACTGGCGCAGCAGGCTGATCATGTGGAACTTCACCGTGCCCAGCGTGATGGACAGCAGTGTGCCGATCGCTTCGTTTTCCTTGCCTTCGACTACCCAGACCAGTACTTCACGCTGACGTGGGGTCAGGGTGTTGTCTGGGTCGTGGATTTCGAATTCTGTGCCTGTGCTGTTAGTCATGCGCATATCACTGATTAGCTTTAGTTTCGTGAAAGGTAGCGCAAGGCTAATTTGCTAGTCAAGTAAAACTAACAACATTCTTTGTTATTTTTGGCTTATTTCGGAGCTATTGGAGGAAGGGTGGCCGACCATTCAGGCACAAAAAAAGCCCCGGAGGCGTTGGCCTGCGGGGCTTTAATCAGTTTTCAATGGTAGCTTTATAGTTGCTCGATTTGTTTCCGGGCTTCTTCAGCTTTTTTCTTCAATTTTCGAGCTTGCTTGCTAGGAAATGGTTTGTGCAGTTTGTAATCACAGAGGTTTCGCTGCTTGCAAAGGTCGTCCAGATCAGTTGCAAGCTTTTCTGCGCCGCGATCTGCAAGAGATTTGATTACAGCCCTATGAGTTCCGCCGCCTCTGTCGTCACCTTCCATGCCAACCACTTTTGCCGCTAGCAGGTGGCAGCCGTAGTAGTAACGGCTAATAGCTGAGCGTCGGTGAGGCTCGTCGGGGTCTCCTTGGAATAGTGTATCCCCGACATCAAATAGGTTTTCAGGATCAATCATTGCTGTCCGTATCGAATGAAAGAAAGATTCTGTAATCGACCAATTTAAACTGAGGCTTTATGACGTCATCGAAAATGGAGCATTCCAACTGATAAGCGAGATCATAGTCGTCAAATGAAAACTCTGCATTGATATAGACAGAGTAGTCTTTATCGCCTGGTTCGGAAAAAACGCAGACTTCTCCACTAGAAAACTTCGGGTGGCAGATGGCTTTTCTAGCCGCACGTTCTACTAAAGTAGTGATGTCACCGTTGCGAGCGAAAAATATCGCGAGCTCATCAGGGTTCTCGATATTGAGGTAATTTCCAATTCTGGCTACCGCGTCCCTTGGGCTATTTCCGTTACTCTGTTCAGGAAAAGCAAAAGTCTCGGCTTCCTTCAAAAAGCCGCCGATGAGCTGGTACATTGAGGAATGCTGAAGCAAAGTAGACGAGCGTTCAGTCAATGCGAGGGCAAGTTCGAGCTCATGGTGTTCGGGCTCGCTACTAACGATTGAACCAGCAGATACTTTCCGGCCTGAGATATAAGGGTTTTCGTAATCATCCGCAAATGAAAAAACCTGCTTCCCAGTGAATGCAGTTGCTGAGAACGCCTGATCAAATGTGACACCTTCGGTCATAGTCATTTGTTTAGTCCAATACGCTCAATGGCCTGTTCAGACAGGATGTCGTTCAATAGTTTCTTATTCAGATCATGGGCATGGCCGCATAGTTCTCGAATTATACCAGTATCAAACTGGTCGCCTTCGCCCTCACGCCCTTTAATGCAACGAATTATGTGAACAATTTCAGTTCGATGCGTAGTTTCGGGTGGATGGTTAGTGGACAGATTTACATTCTCTATGTATTCCCGGCCATCCGTGTGTTCTTTCCACCCCTGGAATAAGTGCCAAAGCGGAGCATTTCGTCTTCTAATGCTTTCTGAAAATAAGTCGCTGTCTGGCTTGAAGAATTTTGCTAGGTCGTATTCTTCATTGGATAAATTCCAGTGAAACCTGTCTACAAACTGAACACCTAATTCATCAAAAGAAACGGTCTGAATGTCCGCCCGCTCAAAAAGCGTTGACAGATAATGCAGAGCGTTTTCGATAAAGTCGCTCCAGCCAGTATAGGAAAGCGTTCTAATACCACACTTTGTTGGCTCTATATCAAGCTGCCAGTCTAGGAGGTTCGGTTCCTCCGAGCGAGGTATCTCAAGTGTCCATCCAGCGAACTTTGGTGCTGCAGTCGGGGGAGCACTGTCATTGATACTGAAATTAAAGGACTCTTTTTTGTGAGCTTTGGGGAAAAGGTCCTGCATTTCCTCGTTGAGGTTTTGCAGTCGCTTAAGCTGATCCTTGCCAAGCTCCTCGCTGAAAACCAATGCAACGGCCACGATCGAGAGGGAATGACTGGCTTTTCGATCGAAGTGAACGTTATCCATGGAACTCCTTCCGTTCAATTATTTTCGATTCGGCAGTGTAATCACTAAGCTGGTCTATGTCAGTCAGTGTAGAGTATTTTTTGTTATTTATACGTAATTATCTCTCATTCCGCCTTTTTTGCGGTGGCGACCGCGTTCAGCATCTGCGTGAAAGAATCGGCCAGCGCCGGTGTGAAGACCTTGGCGGCTGTCATGTGAGATACGCACTGGATGAACCTGGCGTGTTCGGGTGACGCCTTAGCTATTTCAGCCATTGGGGTTCGAGGCTGGTTTTCTTCGTCATCGCCATAGGTTTTAGGCCCCTCGCCGAAAGCAAGCCACCAGAACCGGTAGCCTGTCAACTGAGCAAAGCCTTTGAGATTGTCCAGGTTGATGTTGCCCTTACGCTTCCAGTTCAGGACTGAGGTGCGCGCAACTCCCAGAGTGTCTGCTATTTCACTCATAGCAAGTGGGCCATTTTCAATGGCCTCTCGGATTCTGGCCGCTCTCGCGTTGAAGTCGATCTCTTTCATGAATCGCATGTTAGCCTTTAACTAATCAGAGAGTAAGCAATTAAACTTGATCAGCAATTAGTGTGACGCTACTCTATTTAGGCTAATTCGGAGGTAGCGTATGACTAATTGCATGCTTGATAAGCTCGTAGACTGTTTGGGAAGTAAAAAGGAGGTCGCGCGAATCTGCAGCGTCAGGCCACCAACTCTTCACAATTGGACCCGCATTCCCGCTCATCACGTTTTGATCCTCGAAGAGGCTGTGAAGGCCAAAGGTGGTGACATAGACCGATACTCCATGCGTCCAGATATCTTTGGAAAGTGTCCTGAGTCTATGTCTCAGAAGTCTGTAGCGTAACTCGCCACTCGGACAGGAGCAGTATTGATGCGATCCCAGTGGAATGATGCTGAGGATGCTGCGCTGCAGGGGCTGACGCCTGAGGCGCAGATCATCTATCTCCGTGGCTTTCGGCGGTACATGGATTATTCGTCCGGTATCGCGGGTGGACCCAGGCGGAAGGTTTCCTATAAGGCGTTGTCGGAGCTGATCGCGGTGGATCCGGACTGGGGCAGCCGCCGTTGCCGTGACGATATGCCCAGCCTTGGTCGTGTCAGGGCGCGTGTGGCAGAGCTGCAGCGGGCCGGGCTGGTGGTGAACCATGCCTCAAACCGCAGCGCGGGGCTTGTTTTTAAACTGCCGCTGGCTGACACGGGATTAATCCGTCCAGAAAAGGAACAACACAAGGAGCAGCACAGGGAGCAACACAAGGAACTGCATAGCGGGAAAGTGGTTAAGCTACCGAAATCACGGGAAATAATAGGTGACGAACCGGCAAGGAACGACACAGGGAGCAACACAGGGAGCGACACTAGGAACAACACACATCTGTTTAACTCTACTGTACTTAACTCTACTGACGCGGGCGGGCGCGACAATGAAACCTGGCCCGATGACTTCAAGCCGCAAAAACCCACCGAATGGGGGAGCTTCCTCGGCCGTGAGCGCCACTGGGCTTTCCATCGTGTTTCCAAGCCAAAACTGATCGTTACCTACCAGTACTGGACCCAGTTGGGGCTCAGCATTGGGGATATGCGCCAGATCATGGCCAGTGCAGAAGCCAGCCTTGGCCGCACTCCGGATGGTCCGGAGTGGTACAGGCCCTTTGTGGAAAGCTATGCCACCGAACAACAAAGACTTTCTCAGGACATCCAGAACCGACAACAGCGAGGTATCCATGCCGCAAGCCCGCCAGATCCAGAGCGTCGTTCAAGACGTGACGAGCAGGATGAAGTCCGCAGGCAACTCTCAGACCCCGACTACGCCCTCGAGCGATGGTAATTTCAGCACGGAGCAAAAGCAGAAAACGGTGCTGTTCTTCAGCCGCTTGCAGTTGATTTATGGCAATCGCTTCAGCATCCAGTGGTCGGATGAAAAAACACTGAGGCTGGCCCGTAGGGAGTGGGCAAAGCAGATTGATGAATTGTCCTGGCCGCAGATCGAGAAGGCTCTGGAGCGTGCCAAGGGAAAGCTGATGGCCGGTGATGGGGATTTCTACTGGCCGGATGTTGGGCGAATACTGGGCCTGGCCAAGGACGCCAGTGGCGCTGCCCAGCGAGTGTTTCCGAGGGCGCTTCCAGAAGGTGAGGCAACAAAGCAGGCCAGGAAATCGACAGGCAGGAAAGGTATGGCGGCCGTCTGGTCCGTGCTGGGAGGTGGCCATGCTGGTTGATACTCAGCAACGGCTGGACGCCTGGGGCCATTGGGTGCGGGCTGGTGGTGTTGCCCTTGGCTGCAAGGCCGTGGACCTGGGTGTTGGAGGTACCGTGTCATTGCCCATGTGTTCGGACGATGCGGCCCTGCAGGTGGATAGCGCCGTTGCCAGGCTGAAAAATCGTGATCCGGAGATGGGCCGAGTTCTGGTGATGGCGTACCTCAGCCAGCTGAGCCTGACCAAGATTGCAAAGCATTCAGGCCTTGGTAGCCGTGAGCGTTGCCGCTACTTGCTGGGTGCTGCTGAAGCATGGGTGGATGCTGTTCTCCATGTTGCGCAAAACTAATAGACGATTAGTATTGTTGACATCCTGCATGCAGAAAACTACTCTCTTTCCCGTAAGGTGCAGGAAGTGCATCTGAGGAAGTCGAAGCGCAGCAAACCCTGACGTTACTACTCTTTCAACCCGGCCCTGGCGCCGGGTTTTTTTATGGGTGGATTTTATGAACAGACAGCTTCTCCTGGAGCAGCTGGAGCGCCATGAAGGCCTTCGGTTGAAGCCGTATCAGGACACGGTGGGCAAGACCACAATCGGCTATGGCCGCAACCTGGATGACCGTGGGATCAGTGAGGATGAAGCTGGTTTCATGCTGGATAACGACATTGACCTGGTTGAGGAAGAGCTGGAGCGGATGCCCCTGTACCTCAGCCTGGATCCGATCCGGCAGGTGGTACTGGCCAATATGGCGTTCAACATGGGCATGCCAACGCTGCTGACCTTCAGTCGCATGTTGGGTGCCTTGGCTGAGAAGGATTGGGACAGGGCAGCTGCTGAGATGATGGACAGCAAATGGGCCCGGCAGGTGGGTAGTCGCGCGGATGAACTCTCTGAACTGATGCGGCGGGGTGAGGCCCTGCAATGAGGGATGAGGTGAGCGATCGTAGAGGTTGGCACGTTGATAAGGGCATTCCCATTGCTGTGATTGTCTCAGTGATTATTCTGGCTGTGTCCATATCGCGTGATCAGTCGAAGCAGGATGAGCGCATTGCCTTGGTGGAGACATCAGTGCACATGCTCCAGCAGGCACGGATCAACGACCAGGAACGTGCAGAAAAGAACTTTGATGAGCTAAAGATGGATCTCAGGGCAATGAACGCCAAGCTGGACCGGCTTATCGAGAGCGAATATGGCCGATAGCCAGCATCCCAACCCGAACCAGTGGTGGTTTCACCGCAGGCTGATGGCTTATCTGAGCATCATGGGCTTGTACCTGGTTACTGGTTCCATGCTGCTGGGAAGCATCCAGGCGGCCATGGTGCCGCTGGCTCAGACGTTGTGTTACGTGTTCAGTGCGAACCTTCTCTACTACTACGGCGGTAATGCCGTGGAATACCTGAAGAGCAAACCATGATCCTCTCAAAGGTAAAGATTGCGGGCCTGGGGGCTGTAGTGCTTCTGATCGGTGCTACTACAGTGCTGATCCTTTGGCTCAATGCTGAACGGGATAAGCTGCTTGCACAGGTGGCTACCCAGGCTGAGCAGCTGAGCAATGCAGCCCAGGCGAACCGAGAGAACCTGTCTACCATCCGGGCCCTGGAGGGTTCTATACAGTGGCGAGAACAGAAAGCCCAGGAGCGCCAGCAACGCCTGGAGGAGCGCGAACACGAACTGGCCGAAGTGCAGGCCGAACTGAAAGAGGCAATGCAAGATGCTCCAGACTGTGTTGATCAGCCTTGGCCTGATGCTGTTTTTGACATCATGCGCAGAGACACAGTACTTGACCCGAACCGTGTACCTTCGGGATCCAGTACCGGCGGAGTTCCTGGCGCCAACCCAGACACCCGGGCCGGAAGCTAACCTGATCAGCTACTGCCCAAGTTACGTGGAAGTGCTCAAGGACACCGTAGAGGCCTGCAATGATGACAAGGCAGACGTGCGGGGCTGGGACCAGAACCAAGCTGAGAAGCTGCAGGAGTTGAACCAGTAATGCCGGCAGCGATACCCAGGCAGTGCAGGCAGCACACGTGTCCTGCAACCACCACTGCCCGCAATGGCTACTGTGATGCGCACCAGGCGCAAGCCAGTGGCTGGATGGATGAGCGTAGAGGATCGAGTACCGAACGTGGTTATGGTGGTGACTGGAAGAGAACACGCGAGCGGATCATGCGCAGGGATAAAGGCCTGTGCCAGCCCTGCATAAGGAATGACAGGGTGATGCCGGCCAAGGCAGTGGATCACATCATTCCGAAAGCGGAAGGCGGAACGAATGATGATGAGAACCTGGAAGCTATCTGCAAGCCGTGTCACAAAGCGAAAACCCAGGCGGAATCCCTGCGGGCTCGTGGGGTAGGGCGGGGTCCAGACTTTTGAGCGTCGGACCTGTCGACCGCTGCCTGTCCGTGACTTTTTACGATGGCAAAATTGAGGTAGGGGGGGTATCCGAAAGGGTATCCCTTTTTTTATGACAGCAGGACGTAGACCAAAGCCAGCACAGCTCAAAGTCCTCGAAGGAAACTTCAGGCCGGATCGGGACAGCCACGGCGCCAACGAACAACGGCCGATCGGTTTACCCGATTGCCCGAAGTGGCTGCCACGCTCCGCAAAGAAGTACTGGAATGAGATAGGCCCCCAGCTGGAGAAGGCAGGGCTGATCTCCGTTCTGGACCAGGCGGCGTTTGCGGCGCACTGCGATTCCTGCGGCAAGTTTGAAGAGATCACCAGGAAGCTGAAGCGCCTGGAGGACTTCATTGATCACACGCCGCAGAACTACGCGGTGCAGTCGGTGTACTTCCAGATCCGGAACAAGCTCTGGGACCAGGTAATGAAGAGCTCCAGCGAGTTCGGATTGACGCCCGCCGGCGCTGGCAAGGTGAAGGCAACGTCACAGGGGCAGCTGGATCTCGGCGGCTTTGAGGACATGTGATGGCTCGGGACTACGTTGCCATTGCCATGGAGTACGCCAACGCCGTTCTGACAGGAGAGATACCAGCGTGTAAATGGGTGCAGCTGGCCTGTCATCGGCAGCTGAATGATCTGAAGCGTGAAGGTACCGCCGAGTTTCCGTACTGGTTCGAGCCGCAGCTGGCCAACCGGGTGTGTCAGTTCATCGAGCTGCTGCCACACGTCAAGGGTGAATGGGCCCGCACCCGGCAGCGGTTGGAGCTGGCTCCCTGGCAGATCTTCCGGCTGACCACGGTTTTCGGTTGGATCAACAGCGAGGGTTACCGCCGGTTCAAGGCAGCTTACAGCGAGATCCCCAGGAAGAACGGGAAGTCCAGCGAGACTTCCGGTGTGGGCCTGTACCTGCTGACCGCAGACGGTGAACCAGGTGCTGAGGTTTATTCAGCAGCGACTACCCGCGACCAGGCGCAGATTACCTGGAAGGACGCCAAACAGATGGTGGACCGGACACCGGGCTTGCAGGCCCGCTTCGGCGTGAAGACCAGCAGCCACACGGTGTACGTAGACAGCACCAACAGTGTGTTCCGCTCACTGAGCCGGGATCAGGGCGGCAACCACGACGGCCTGAACGTTCACGGCGGATTGATTGACGAGCTGCACGCACACAAAACCCGGGAGATCTTCGACGTAATCGAAACCGGTACCGGCGCTCGATTGCAGCCATTGCTCTGGATGATTACGACCGCCGGTTTCAACAGGGCGGGCATCTGCTATGAGCAGCGGGCCTACGTGACCAAGATCCTGGAGAACGTCGTCCAGGATGAAAGCTACTTCGGGATCATCTACACGATCGATGAAACCGACGACTGGTCAGACCCGGCGGTATGGCCGAAGGCAAACCCGAACTGGGGGCTGTCGGTAAACCCTGACGACATCGAGCGGAAGGCGCGGAAAGCCATGACCATGGCCAGCGCTACCAACAACTTCCTGACCAAGCACCTGAACGTGTGGGTGAACGCGGACACGGCCTGGATGGATCTGCAGGCCTGGGAGCGCTGCGGTAATCCGGCACTGACGCTGGAAGGCTGCGCCGGGCGCAAGGCGTTCATCGGCCTGGACCTGGCCAGCAAGATCGACGTAGCCGCGCTGATGGTTGTTGTGGAAGACGACGACGGCGGCTTCACCGTTTTCGGCAAGTACTACATCCCGGAGGACGCCGCTGAAGACGGCCGCAACCAGCACTACGCCGGTTGGGCCCGGCAGGAACTGGTCACGCTGACACCAGGTGCAACAACAGACTTTGCCTTTATTGAGGACGATCTGCGAGAGCTGGCCACCCTGCTGGATATCCAGAGCGTTGGGTTCGATCCCTGGCAGGCCACGTACCTGGCCACGCGAATGCTGGAAGAGGGCATGCCGATGATCGAATACCGGCAGACCGTCCAGAACATGAGCGAGCCGATGAAAACGCTGGAAGCGCTGACGCTGGAAGGGCGGATCCGCCACAACGGTGACCCGGTGTTGACCTGGATGATGTCCAACGTGGTGGCGCATCTGGACGCGAAGGACAACATCTACCCGCGCAAAGAGTTTCCGGAAAACAAGATTGATGCGGTTGTGGCGCTGATCATGGCCCTGGGCCGGGCGATCCGCTCGGAAGGGGATCAGGTACAGCCATCCATTTACGACACTTCGGATGTGACATGTTGATAGCAGCGATAACGTTTCTGGTTGGCCTGGCTGGTGCCTTGCTGGTTGCCTACGGTTCCTGGCTGGTGTTTCCGCCGGCGGGGTACATCGTCGGCGGCGTGCTTTGCTTGGTGTGGTCGTTCATGAGTGCCCGGGCATTGGCGGCAAGCCGATTCGATCAGGCGCGTTCAAAGCGGAGTGAAGGCTGATGTTCCTATCCAACTTCTTTCAGTCCAGCTCCACCAGCAGCGGCAAGCCTGGTAATGACTGGGGCAACTGGGTCAGCTCCATGACTGGCCGTTCCAGCTCTGCCGGAACCATGGTGAACAAGGATACAGCGCTAGCTCTGACGGCTTTGCGTGGATGCGTGACCCTATTGGCTGAGTCGGTTGCCCAGTTGCCCTGCGAATTATACAGACGCACTGCGGATGGCGGTCGCGAGCGGGCTACAGATCACCCGCTATATGACGTGATTCACTCTCAGCCAAACCGCAAAGACACCGCCTTTGAATACTATGAGCAATCTCAGGGCGCACTGGGGTTGGATGGCAATCACATCGCGTTGATTGATCGTGATGGTGCTGGCTACGTGCGGGAGTTAATTCCCATCAGCAATAAGAAGGTGAGGGTGCTTAAGGGCAACGATGGTATGCCTTATTACCACCTGATCGACCAGAACGAGATTCTGCCAATGCGTATGGTCCATCACGTGAAAGGCTTTTCACTGGATGGCTTCGTGGGCGTGTCACCAATTGAAACGAACGCAGACGCCATCGGACTGGCGATCGCCACAGAAGAGCACGCATCAGCGGTGTTCTCTCGCGGTACCACGATGTCTGGTGTGATCGAGCGTCCACGGGAAGCTTCGCCAATCACTGACCAGGGAAAGCTGGATAGATTGCTGAGCAAGTTCGCCGAGCGCCACAGCGGCATTCGCAATATGTTTAGCGTTGCCATGCTCCAGGAGGGGATGACCTACAAGCAGTTGGCCATGGATAACGAGAAGGCTCAGCTGCTGGAAAGCCGAAAACACTCAATGGTCACTGTTTGCCAGCTGTATAAAGTGCCACCGCATATGATTCAGATGCTGGACGAAGCCAAGTTTAACAATGTTGAGCACATGGGCCTGCAGTACGTAATCTACACGCTGCTGCCGTGGATCAAGCGGCACGAGTCCGCAATGATGCGCGACCTTCTGCTGCCTTCCGAGCGCTCGGATCTCTACATCGAATTCAACGTCAGCGGCCTGCTGCGCGGTGATCAGAAGTCCCGTTATGAGGCTTACGCGATCGGCCGCAACTGGGGCTGGCTGTCTGCCAATGATGTTCGTCGCATGGAGAACATGCCGCCGATCCCAGGTGGCGGCCGTTACCTGACCCCGCTGAATATGACCGATCCGGGCGATTCCGCCCAGGCGTTGAATGCTACGCCATCCCAGATGAAAGAGATTGAGGACATCCTATGTCGCGCCTGATCAATTACCCGCACGTTGCGTCGATGGTGTTCGGCGTGCCGCTGTTCGCCACGCCGGCGCTGGTCACTGCCGTGAAATCCGTATTGGAGCCCCGCCTTCTCGGTAAGGGCATGGATTCCGCTGAAAAGATTGCGCCGCTGGCGCTGGTGGATGATGACCACCGAACCACCCAGGCTCAGCAAACCGGCAACCAGCTGGCGGTGATTCCGGTTCACGGCATTCTGGTACCGCGCCGGGGGGAGATCACTGAAAGCTGTGAAGAGCTGGTTTCTTATGAGCTGCTGCGCGGGCAGATCGAAGCTGCCCGGCGTAACGACCAGGTGGCGGAGATCGTTCTGGATTTCCACACCGGTGGCGGATCCGCCCTGGGCTGCAAAGAGGCGGCGGACTACATCCGCATGGTCTCCACAGAAAAGCCGATCACGGCGCTGATCAACTTTGCAGCCTGCTCTGCAGGATATTTCCTCGCCGCTGCCTGTTCCAGGGTTGTGGCCAGCCCCACGGCCATGGTGGGTTCTATCGGTGTGATCATCGAGACCTACGATGTAAGCCGCGCGGAGGAAGCGGCTGGCATCAAGTTCAACACCTTCTTCCGGGGTGGGCACAAGAACGATGCTTCACCCCATGAGCCAATCACGGACCAGGCCACGCTGGAGATCGGCAAGCGCCTGGACGCCGCATATGAAATGTTCACCAGCTCAATAGCGGAATATCGAGGGCTGGATCTGGACGCGGTGATTGCGACTGAAGCCCGTGTTTTCTCAGCCAAAGAAGCGCTAACGCTCAAGCTGATTGACGAGGTGGCCCCGGCACAGGATGCCGTGAACGCCATCGCAGCAACTCACCGACAGACAGAGCAGGGCGGTAGCCGGCGGATCTCCGCTCAAGCCCATGCCCTGAGTACGCAATGCCAGCTCTAGCCAGGCGGCGGAGCAGCTAACCAGGCGGCCATTTGGCCGCCTTTTTTATATCTGAAAGAAAGAGGAACGTGTTATGGATCCGATCGAAGAACTCCGCCGCAAGCGTGCGGAAGTGAATCAGAAGGTTCAGGCCCTGGCCGCAGCAGAGCAGGAAGCTGGCGAGCTGACCACCGAACAGTTGACGGAGTTTGATGCTCTTAAGGCTGAGTTCGACCAGCTGACGACAAGAATGGAGCGCGCCGAAACAACTGAGGCAATGAACGCGCTAACCGCAAAGCCAGTAACTGCTGGCCGTCAGGCTCCGGCAGTTCATACCAAGCCTGAGCTGAAGCAATACCAGGGCGCCAGCGCTGCCCGCATGGTTATGTCGATCGCGGCCGGCGGCGGCAACCTGGGTGATGCGGTGAAGTTTGCCCGCAACGAGATTGGCGATATGGATGTTGCCATGGCCATGGAAACCGGTGCTGGATCCGGCGGCGCCCTGGTACCGGAAAACATGCACGATGAAATTATCGAGCTGCTGCGCCCCCGTACCGTCGTGCGCCAGCTGGGTGCCCGGAACGTGCCGCTGCCTAACGGCAACCTGTCCATGCCGCGCATGGCGTCCGGTGCCAGCTCCGGTTACGTGGGTGAGGGCAACGACGTGCTGGCCAGCGAAGGTAGCACCGATGACGTGAATCTGTCTGCGAAGACCATGATCACCCTGGTGCCGATGTCTAACGCGCTGATTGGCCGTGCCGGGTTCCGTATCGAGCAGATCGTGTTGAACGACATGATCAACTCCATGGCGGTGCGGGAAGACAAGGCGTTCCTGCGGGATGACGGCACCAGCAACACTCCGACCGGTTTCAAGAAAACCGCAACGGATGGCGGCCGAACTTCCGCCTGGAGCGGTACCGCTGACCTGGCCACCATCGATGCCTACCTGGACGGCCTGATGCTCACCCTGATGAACAGCGATAGCTTGCTGATTCAGCCAGGTTGGGCGATGTCTCCGCGCACCTACATGAAGCTGTTCGGCCTGCGTGACGGCAACGGCAACAAGGTGTATCCGGAACTGGCACAGGGCCAACTGAAGGGCTACCCGGTGCAGCACACCACCACAATTCCCACCAACCTGGGGGCTGGTACCAACGAGTCCGAGATTTACTTCGCGGACTGGAACGACGTGGTGATCGGCGAGCAGGAAAACATGAAAGTCGATTTCAGCCGAGAGGCTACTTACAAGGACAGCGGCGGCAACCTGGTGTCGGCGTTCAGCCGCAACCAGTCGGTTGTGCGTGTAGTGGCTGAGCACGATATCGGCTTCCGTCATCTGGAAGGCCTGGTGCTCGGTACCGGCGTTACCTGGTAAACCAGGCGCCGGTTGTCGTTCGCATGGCGGCCTGGCCGCCATTGCTTAAACCCTGATTGCGTAAATTCGAGGAGCCACATCATGGCTGGACAAAAGAACGATCAACTGACGGCTGAGCAGAAGGCGGCTCAGGAAGCAGAAGAGAAGGCGAAGCAGGAAGCTGAGGAAAAGGCTCGCCTGGAAGCAGAAGAGAAGGCAAAGCAGGAAGCTGAGGAAAAGGCTCGCCTGGAAGCTGAGAAGAATGCCAAGGCTAAATCGAGTGAAAGCGTAGTGGTTACATTCGTGAAGCCCTACAGCCGCTATAGCCGGGGCGACATCGCGGGCTTTGAAGCAAAGGAAGCTGAACGCCTGGTGAAAGGGCGCGTTGCGGTGAAGGGCACCAAGCTGCCTGCCAAAAAGGCAGAGCAGGATCCTGAGCCCAAAGCTTAAACCCAAACCCTGTGCCGGCTGCGGCCGGCCAAAGGACACCAGCCGATGATTACGATTGAACAAGCGAAAGCCCACCTTCGGGTGGAGCACGGCGAGGAAGACACGCTGATCACTTCGCTGATTGCTTCCGCGTTTCGGCACATCGAGAACCGCACTGGTCAGGTATTCGACCAGCGCGACGGCATCGTGATGCTTGCCGATCGGCTGCCCAGGGGATCGGAAGGGCTGGAACTTCAGTGGACACCCATTCGGGAAGTCACGGAGGTTTCTTATCTGGATCCGGACGGCGTCAGAACGGTGCTGGAATCCAGTGCCCTGGACGTTGAAAAGCGCGGTGTCTATCCCGTTCTGTATCCCGCGATAGATAACACCTGGCCGGACCACAGGCCTCAACGGGCCAGTGTTCAGATCACGGTTAATGCTGGGTGGGAAGAATGCCCTGCGGATGTCAATTCCGCTGCCCTGCTGATCATAGGGCACCTATACGAACATCGTGAATCCGTCGTGATTGGCACGATCTCCAGTGAACTCCCGATGGGCGTTGAGATGCTGCTCGCGCCTTACGTCATCCACAGGGTTGGTTGAGCTATGCAAGCCGGAACACTTAAGGACCGCGCCACGCTTTATGCCGCCCGTCGGGACGGGGCGCCGCCAACCTGGCCATTGATCGGCAAGCTGTGGGCGGGTTTCCAGGAGCCCCGTTCTGTTGGCCGCGGTGAACAGACTGGGATTCGCGCTGTTGACAGCACGTTTGTCCGCTTGCGCTACCACCCGGAGCTGGTCCAGGGGCAACTGCTGGAACGCCAGGGCATGTGGTACCTGGTGGAATCGGTAGAGCCAGGGGAAAGCCGCAGCGAGCTGGCGGTATCGGCGCGGCGGATTATTGGTGTGGATGCCCAGTATCAGCAGCGCGGAGAACAAGACAGCAGCGACGTGCTGGCGTTCATCACCCGCGAGAATATTTACATAGGCCCGATGAATGAGCCTCGGCTGCAGATCGAACTGTTCCAGCCGCAGTTGCCCTACCCGTGGGGCCGGCGTGGCGACACCATCACCCTGCGCGGATCCACCTACACCGTGGATGGTGTGGTGGAAGGCAGCGACGACGGCGTAACTATTACCGTGATGGTGACCAGCTAATGCCTCGTCGACAGCCACAAATTCAGTTAGATGGTCTGGACGAAGTTGTTAAGTCCTTGGAGGACCAGCCCCAGGCCATCCGCCGTGCCACCCGGGCGGCCATTAATGACCAGGCGCGGGACAGTAAAAAAGAGCTGGCTCAGCTCATTGCCCGGGATGGCGTATCCCGCGCCAAAGCGGGCGGCCAGATCACTCTGCGGCGGGCCACTAACAAGCTGCCCGTTGCAGTGCTGGCCCCGACCAGCCGGCGCATACCGTTCCGGTTCTGGAAAACCACCACCCGGGTGACAGACAGCACGGGTACCCGCGCCAGCGTGTGGATCAAGAAAGGCGGGCAGCTGATGCGGGTGTGGGGTTTTGTGAACCCGAAAAGTAAGAACCGCGCCATTCTGACCCGGCACCGAAAGGTAGGTGAGGACAGAATCAAGCCAGCTGCTGGCCACAGCGTAAAGCTGCACTTCCAGGCCGCTGCGGACCAGGCCTACGTGAAAGGTGTTAAGGAATCCCTCAGCGATAAATTCATAAAACGCTACAACGAGCAACTGAAAAAATGACCGCAATCGCAACGCAGGTAGTCAATGAGCTGATCGCCCGGCTGGAGGAAATCTCCACGGCTAACGAATACGCCACGGATCTGCCCGGAGACGTGCAGGACGAAGACCCGGCGCTGTACTTTGATGAGCACACGCCGCTGCCATGCATAGGCATTCGTAACCTGACTGATCGGGTGACGGGGCATAACCGTGGGGCAACGATGCAGGTCCGAACAGTGGAAATTGTGGCGTACCTGGAGCGAGGTGAAGGCACACGGACGCGGCAGGATTCACTGCTGCAGGACATTTACCGAACCATATTCCGGCCGGAGAGCATCAAGTTCAATGGCCTGGCAGTCGAGATCGAAGCCGGCGAGGCTCAGCTCGACGATGTAGAACTCGGCAGCAAGATCATCCCGATCTACCTGCCGATTACCCTGACGTACAACACCCTGAACTGGAGCTAACCCTATGTCCTATAAAGACACTGGCCTGATTTTCGCCGGCAACATCTACATGGCCAAGATGGCAGGTGATGTGGCCACGGAATTCGCGGGCCCTATCAACGTATCCCGCATGGAGCTGACGCCGCCCCAGCCCGAAAGTGTGAACCGAACCAGCTTTGAGCGCGACACATATGGCCAGGTTCTGGACAGCGTCAACCTGCCTGGTGAAGCGCCGCGTATTGCCATGGACTTCGACTCGCTGCCGTCGTCCCTGTTGGCGGATGCCCTGGCCGGTACCGTGCAGGGCTTTGACAACAGCGTGGAGACGGTTACCGGCGAAGCTATGACGCTGATCAACGGCATGTGGCTGAAGCTTCCGAACTCCCATGTGGATACCTCCACCATCGTGGTGACCACGGATGCCGGAGCAACGGAGCTGGTGCGCGATACTGATTACCAGGTGGAGTCTGCCTCGGGCCTGATTCGCGCCTTGAACGATACAGCGGCCGTAGCGGTAAATATCGATTACGACACTGCTGCTACCAGCGGTAACCGAGTGCTGGGTGCTACCGAGATCTCCAAAAAGCGCCAGATCATCATGGACGGTAAGAACCTGGTAACAGGCAAAACCGCAGCGGTGACGGTGTGGAGTGCCGCCTTCAGTGCCACCCAGGCGCTGGACCTGATGTCCCGTGAGTTCATCACCGGCACCCTCGAGGGAACCATGGTTACCCCCGAAGGCAAAACCAGCCCCTACGAAATTGACTTCGTAGAGTAAACCCACCAGCCCATTGGCTAACCAGGAGTACACCGATATGGCTAAGCAAGAACCAGAAGCAGTGCGGGCGGATACAGTGAGCGCGAAGCTTAAAAAGCCCCACCGCCATCGTGGCATTCACTATCCGGCGGGTGCGGAAGTAAAGCTCACCAAAGCCCAGGCAGAGCGCCTGACCCGGCGGGAAGTAATCTGACCTGCCAGTAAGTAAAGCCTGAAACCATCCCCGCTGCGGCGGGGTTTTTTGTGCCCGGAGCATCCATGGCCAACAACCAGAAGCAAGAAGTTGAACTGCTGATCAGGGCAGGCGTCGAGGGTCTGAAGTCCATGGGCCAGCTTGTGAAAGAGCTGGAAGCGTTGGGTGAGGATACCGGTGAAGCCAGTGAGCAGTTGGAAGGTCTGGCTGGCAGCCTGAAGAGTTTGCGTGACCAGCAGAAGCTGGTGAAGCAGTTCGCCGATCTGAAGGGCGAAACCCGGGACCTGGCGCGCCAGCAGGATGAGGCGAAGACCAGGGCCACCGAGCTGGGCAAGGCGCTGGCCCAGACAGAAAAGCCGACCAAGGCACAGCGCACCGAATTTGAGAAAGCCCGAAAGGCTGCCAATTCGGCAGACCAGGCGTGGCAGTCGAACCAGGTTGAACTGAACCAGCTGCGAGACAGCCTGTCGGATGCTGGCATCAGCACCGGCAACCTGTCTGACGAGCAGTTGCGCATTAAGCGCGAAATCGCCGGTGTGGACGATGAGATCAGCAGTGTTACTTCCGAGCTGACTCAGATGCGCGACAGCGCCCGCCTGGCTGCAGCTGGCAGCAGGGAACTGGGTGACGACGTTGCTGAATCTGGCAAGCGTGTAGGCACGTTCCGCGATCGCGTCAAAGGGCTGGGCCCCGTACTGGGTACCATCGGATCCGGGCTGAAAACAGCGGCCATTACGGTCACCGGCTTTGCGGCAACCGTTGGTGCGTCCGTTGCCACGATGACGCTGTTCAGTCGATCCCAGGGCGAAGCCGCGCGAAACATCCGTAATACCTCCGATGCGATTGATATCAGCGCTCAGAAGCTGCAGGAATTCCAGCTGGCTGGTAAAGAGTTCAACATTGAAGGGGAGAAAACCAGCGACATTCTGAAGGATGTCACTGAAAAGATCGGTGACTTTTCCGCAACGGGGGGCGGCGAAGCCGCTGACGTATTCGAACAGCTCAACCTGAGTATTGAAGATTTCCGCAACCTGTCTCCGGATCAGCAAATCCTGAAGCTGTCTGAGGCGATCACTCAGCTTGATTCCCGTTCAGAGCAGGTGTTCTTCCTCGAGTCATTGGCAAGTGATGCCTCTCTGCTGTTGCCGCTACTGGATAATAACGCGGCGGCCTTGCGCCGGATCTCCCAGGAAGCCCAGGCAAGTGGTGCCATCATTTCCGACGAGGACCTGGACGATCTCACCAGAGCCAACGATATCTACAACGATATCGATCTGAAGCTGAAAGGCCTGGTAAACCGCATTGGTGTTGAGCTGGCGCCAGTTGTTGCTAAATCCACCGACCGGGTGCTGAAGCTTTTCAACACCTCTGGTGGTGCGGACAAACTGATCGGCGTATTCCAGAGGCTGACAAGCTCCGCTACCGATTTCTTTGAAAGCCTGGTTAAAAACCAGTCCTCAATCGGAAGCGGGTTTCAGACGCTGGTGGATACCGTCCAGTTCCTGGGTAATGGCATTACGGCTGTGTTCCGAACCGTCCAGACTGCTGGCGGTGTTGCCGTTACGTTCGTTGCAGCTACGTTGGCCAACTTCTTGACGGTGGCGGCGAAGGTTACCGAGGGGCTGAACAGGATCGGCGTTGTCAGCGATGAGGCATACGGAACGCTGCAGGCAAAAGCTGATGCGGCCAATGCCACAGTTAATGCATTGGTTGAGCAGACAGCTGAGTATGGCAGGAAGGCTCAGCAGGCCGGGAAGGATGCGGCCAATGCATTCGATAACAGTGCGAAGGCCGCTAAGAAAACCGGCGAGGAAATAGACGACACCATTGCCACGTTGAAGCCGCTGCCGGAAGCATTGAGAAAGACGGGTGACGAAGCCTCTAACACTCTGGAAAAGCAGGCTGTATCAGCGGAGCGCTCTAAGAAAGCGCTGGAGGAAATGGGGCTTGAGGCTGGCCGCGCGCTGAGCGGTATCAGCCAGGATGCAAAAGAGTCTGTCGCCGGGCTTTCAAATGTTGCTGATCGAATCAACAGCCTTGGCGCCACTAGTAAACAGAGCGCTGAAATCCTGCGTAATGGCATCAGCTCCGCGCTTGAGGACATCAGCACTGCTGAAGAATTCGACCTGATCGAAACCAAGGTTCGTGAGCTTTTTGCTGAGGATAAGATTGACAACAGAGCGCTGGATCAGGCGCTGGCGAAAATCAAGGAACGGCAGAAGGAGATCGCCACCGGTACCGATAGCGTCAAGGACAGCGCCACGGATGCAGGCAAGGAAGTCGACAAGCTGGCGGAGAAAACCAAGGCGGCTGGCGACCAGGCGAAGGATGCAGGCAATAAGTCACAAGGTGCCTTCGATGGTTTTGGCGCTGTTATCTCCAATGCCCGGCAAAGCGTTAGTGCCCTGAGTGATGCTGCGCGCACGCTGTTTGAGCAGCGTTTCCTTGGCAACGACTTTACGCCCTCAATGGATTCCGCGCAGCAGCGGCTGGATGCTGTAAACCAGGAAGTGGCCAGGCTCGACACCTCGGCAAGGCGCCTTCGAAACAACACCTTTGCTGACTACTTCACCAACGTCGCCCTGCAAGCCGCGCGGGTGAAGCAGGAATTCTACGAGCAGGCGGTAGCCGCTGAGCAGCTGCAGGAATCCGTAGAAAGTGGCGCTTTCTCGCTGGAGCAGCTGGCCAATATCAGTGAGCGATCGGCTGACAAGTTCAACCTCCTGGATAACCAGCGGCTGTCCGGCCTACAGTCCGCCATCGATGCCGCCCGCTCAAAGCTCGAATCCCTAAACTCTTCTGCCGAATCCACCCTCAACAGCCTGCGCCAGCGGCTGGCGGACATTCAGGGCGATACCGAAGAGGCTCAGCGCCTGCAATACGAAGCCGAGCGGAAGCGCCTGCAGGAACAGCTGGAGCAAGCCAGGCAGGCGGGGGCAGACAATGCCGCTGCGGACTACGCCCGCGCCCTGGAACAGTTGGAGAAGATCAACAAGATCGAACAGCAGAACCGGCGCGAGGAAGAAAACGAACGCGAACGGGCAGCTGCCGATCGCCAGCGCCAACAGGAACAGGCGGAGCGGGAGCGGCAGCGAGAGGAGCGCGAGCGCAGCACAACCACCAACCGACAGCAGAGCCAAGCCAGTTCACCCAGGCAAACCATCGTTCTGCAGACACCCAGTGGAGGCCAAACCGAAGTGGAAACATCGGACCCTGACGGGTTCCTAAGTGTGCTTGAACAGGCCGGACTCAGGAGCGCTCAATGACCCTGCCAATAACACTCAGCGATGGCACCACGACATTGACGTTGCCATCCGATCTGGACTGGCGTGATGAATTTGCGTGGACGCCGGTAGAGCACAGCACTGACTACAGCGCCACTGGCAGCCTGATTGTTCAGGAAGGGGAGCGGCAGGACGGCAGGCCAATCACTTTGTTTGGTGGGCGTGATGCCGCTTGGGTATACCGGGCTTTGTTGCTGCAGCTTTATGCCATGGCGAGCCTGCCGGATCAGCAATTTACGCTTTCGCTTTGGGGCACAGAATACAACGTGATGTTTCGGCGCCCGGCAATCGAGGCTGAAAAGATCAATCGCGCACCGGATCCCGATGCGGACCACCGGTATGCAATCACACTCAACTTTATGGAGATCAACCCGTGACCATTACCAACGAGCAGATAGTACTTGCTGAGAGCCAGGTCATGGCCGATACCGAGGACGGCGGTGGTCGCATGAGCGGGAACGTCGTCGAGGAAGGTGCAGTAAATAACACCATGCCGGATGTCTCCCGGCTTGATCGGGTTTATGGTCGGGTCAACATGCGTAAAGGGTTCCTCTCCGTTCGGTCACCGAATCAGGACACTCTACTCGGTGCGCATACGATCGCGCTCCGAAACCCGGCTGATCCCAGAGTGGGGGTCACTCTGTTTCAGACTGGCAGCCACACGGACAGGCGGGATGCAGCCCGCGATCGCATCGAGTCCTATGTCGTTAAGGCCACCGAGGCCAACTTCTGGCTTTGGGGCGATCAGCTCGAGGGACAGCGCGGGATATCCGCACTGCAGCGGACGGACGCAATCCCTCCGGAGACGGGAGAGGTCTACGCCCTCAGCGAGGGATCGACCGAGCAGTATGTCAGGGTGACCGAGGTCGAGGTCGCGACACAGTCCTTTACGATCCAGGTCGGCAACGACTTCAGGGACTTCGACCTCCAGACGTTGCAGATCTCGCTGGCGAACCAGCTTGAAACCGACTTCACCGGATCGGATCCGCGCCCGACCGGTAAGGAAGCGGGCGCGGCCGCAATCCTGACGACTCAGGTCGCCGATGCCGCTCGTTACTACGGGGCGAAAAAGCTATCCGTAAGCGCGGCTCCCGGGGACCTGACGGCGCAGCTCGAATCGGTCTACAACAATCTGGTTCCGAGCGCACAGAGCGAAACCGCTCTCGTCGACCGAAACGGCGGGCCAGGTCGGATCCCGGTCGTGCCTGCCTCCGCGAGCACGATCTCGGTCGACGCCGACGACGTGAATCTCGACGGCGATAACTATGCCGTGTATTACACCGGCCGCGCGATCGTTCCCGGCAGCCTGGTTGTGTCAGGAAGCAACGGCAACTATGCCGACGATGGCGGAAAGCTCGAGCATACGGGCGGCAGTAACTATGTAGTGGAGTCGATCGTCGACTATGCGGAGGGAGTCGTTCGCATCAGATACGACCTCAGCAGCCGGAGAAACGCTCCTATTACGCTCACATTCATACCTGGTGCGGCGTTCTCTCAGCAAAGCTACACGGCGTCACAGGAGGTCACGCTCCAGACTCGATCCCTGACCTGGGTATTCCAGCCTCGGCCGATCCCCGCACCAGGGACGCTGATCGTTGAGTATCGGGCGCTCGGTCGCTGGGCAACGCTTCGGGATCTCGGCGACGGGAGGCTCTCCGGAGACGGTACCGGCCAGGTCGACTACAGCACCGGCACGATCAATATCACCATGGCCGCACTTCCGGATGTGGGGACCGAGATCATTTACTCCTGGGGCGATGACCAGTCTTTCGATATCCAGGACGGCACAAGCGACGCTCCGATCAACGCGGTCGAGCTCCGGATCACAGACACATACTAAGGGGCATTTATGGCAGGCATTGGAATGGTATTTCAACCTCGGAGGAACATCACTCCGAGCACGCTCACAATCGATTGGTCGATCGGTGCCAGCAATTACAGCCTCACGGACGACGGCGTCGGCAACCTGACAGGCAACGGATCTGGAACCGTGAACTACGGATCCGGCCAGGTCAACTTTAAGCCTAACCCGGCGCCGACTCCGGCTGATGGGGATTACTCCGTCAGTTACAACGAGTTCAGCGGATCCACAAAGAAAACCGACAGCGTCACGCCGACACAGGCGGAGATCACAAAGGCGCTGGCGGACAGCGATATCCGTCCGGGCTCGCTGGTGGTGGTTGCTCAGATCGAGCGGATCAAGGAATACGTTGACTATTCGACCTACGGCAGCGGCGGTACCGCCGACGAGCGCAGGACATACACCCTGGAGGCCGTGGCGCACGACGACGGTAACGGCAATCTCAAGCGCGACGGCGTGATCGTGGGATCCGTGGACTACGTCGCCGGCTCGGTCACCTTCGATATGCGCCAGAACTACAACTATACGGTTCTCGAGCAGGGCTCCGGCTTCCTGGCTCAGCAGTGGAAGCAGAACGGCACGAACGGTCTCGAGGACTACGACACCGGCACCGATATCACGTTCGCGTACACCGTGAGTTCGGATCCGGACACGGCGCAGGCGAAAACGATACCGATCCCTGGCTTGAAGATCGCGCTTATTCCTGGATCTCCTCGCCCGGTGATTCCTGGCTCGGTCCTGTTCACCTTTGGCGGCAAGACATACCGAGATAGGTCGGGAGCGATTATCACCGACTGGTCACCTGTGACCGACGCAGGCACGAGCGCCGGCTCGATCGACTACTCGACTGGTATCGTCGAGCTGAACACCTGGCCAGTCTCTCAGAACCTCGCGACAGCCGCGAACATCCTCTCGTGTCTGACTTGGAAAGGGGAGAGGACCAGCTATTACAGCAAGTTCCGGACGGCCGGCGCTCCGCTTCGGCAGGCGTCGTTGATCCTTAACGCGGTCACCGAGTCCGGCGTTGAGGTCAGTGTCCAGGCCGCCACTGACGGCACACTCACCGATGACGCGATCGCCTCGGGCAAGGTCGACACCGAAACCGGGATCGTTACGATCGAATGGGCCGAGCCGATTTTCCCGACCTCCCTCAAATACTCGGCCGTGGCCTACAAGTATTTGCCGCTGGATCCTGGCCTCCTGGGGCTGGATCCGACTAGGCTCCCGAGTGACGGCCGTGTCCCGATTTTCCTGCCCGGGGATGTGGGCGTGTTCAGTCACACGATTGAGACCGAGGTCGTCAGTCCGACCGCCGGCGGTACCCTGACATTCACCAGGGATCACCAGGCGGAAGTGTGGGTCAAGGGTGCCGATGGCCTGACACTGGATCCGAACAGCTACACGCTCGACCGCGAGGCTGGCGTCCTCACGTGGGGCGATCCGTTGGTACTCCAGGACAGCGAGGGCGCAAGCATCACAACTCCGCTAACTGTCTACGACCGCGTCGAGGATATGGTCCTGATAACGGACGTGCAAGTATCTGGCCTCGTGGGTTTCAATGCGCAGCTTTCGCAGGACTACCCGGCTGGAGAGGCGACCCTATCCTCGGCGGTCCTTCACGGTGATTTGAGGGCGCGTGTGTACAACATCTTCCACCAGGCGAGTTGGACCTCCGAATGGTCAGACGAGCCGATCGGCAGCGACACCACCGCGAAATATAACGACGTCGCGTATCCGTTCGAGATCACGAACCAGGGTTCGATCAAAGAACGTTGGTTGATCCGTTTTACCACGGCGACCAGCTTCCAAGTCGTTGGCGAGACTGTCGGCGTTATCGGTAACGGAAACACGTCGACAGATGTCTCGATCATAAACCCGGCCACCGGGGCGCCTTACTTCACGATCCGACAGGAGGGCTGGGGTACCGGCTGGAATGCCGGCAACTCGCTGCGGTTCAACACTGACGGAGCTCAGGCGCCGTTCTGGATTGCTCGGACCATTCTGTCCGGTCCCGCGACAGCGACCGAGGATTCATTCGCGACACAGAACCGGGGGGATGCTGACTAATGGCAGGTTCAGGATGGGATCCAACTGGTATCGAGGCGGAGATCACGATCAGCGGAGATGGGCAGACGGCAACCAGGTCGGGTGACGAGACTTTCGGAACCGTTAGAGGTATAGAGGGAAGGTCTAAGGGGCGTCGGTACTTCGAAATTTCGCCGGACGATGTCACCGACGATATCTTTTGTTCTGGTGGTTTTATCGGAGCTGGAGCAAGTCTCGACGTTGATCTCGGAACCGGTACGCCAATCGCTGGAGGATGGAAGCCAGCCTCCGGAACATTCAGTTACAGCTATCCTGGCGGATCCGGAGCACGAGAAAGCCAGCCTGACGTAAGCGCCGGTGTTCTCGGTATCCTGATCGACTTCGACGAGAAGACTTGCACGGTCTACAGGGACGGGGCGATCGTCTGGGTTGAGTCGATGGATATTCCGAACGACACCGTTCTTTATCCGGCGGCCAGCCTTTACAGTGATACCAGCATGACCTTGCAGACTGTTGAGCCTTTCCAGTTTCCACCGGCCGTTACGTTCATTGCTTGGGACAAGCCAGACAGTGCGCTTGGGAGCCGTGTCGCCGGACTCATGGAGATTGAGGGCGTGCCAGTCGAGAGGATGCTACGGGCGTTTAGTTTCGAGCGCCTGACGTTCGTCCTGGATGACCAGACGATCACTGAATCAAAGCCGCTGGGACAGACCGTAAGCGATCCCGGGACGGGGGAATACGAAATCATTCTCCGGGATGGCTTTCCGCGTGAAGTGTTCGTCGTGGCCTTCGATAACTACGGCGAAGAGTTCACGCCGGACGCGGCTATTGCGGTCGGTGATCGGATACACCCGACGGCGCCAAACGGTTACGTCTACGACTGCGTCACCGCTGGCGATCTGTCATCGTCCGAACCCTCATGGTCAACCGACACCGGCCAGGACCAGACCGTCGGTACCGCTGTAGTGCGGCCGGCGCTTTTCTATCGGCCTGCAGTGCATGGGCCGATCAATCCGGAGATCATAGAGATTGGGCTCAACATCCAAGTTATGAGAAAACCAATAGCGCTCGGTATCGACTTCACAATTTGCGTAAAGCCGGACGGCACTGTAGCGGCATGGGGTAACAATCAATACGGAGCAACAGACGTTCCCGCAGGCCTTACCGATGTTGTCGCGGTTTCCTGCTCCTACTACGACGCTTACGCTCTTAAATCCGATGGCACCGTTGCTGGATGGGGGCGTGGTCTGAATGGATCTCAGAACATTCCAGCCGGTCTATCCGGGGTGATCGGTATATCCGCAACTGGCTACGGCTGCATAGCGCTTAAGGATGATGGAACTGTAGTCACATGGGGTAGTACTTCAGGCTCGACAAGCGCGACAGACATCGCTCAAGTTGCGAGTGGATACGATCACGGCATTGCTCTTGATTCTGAGGGGGCAATTGTTACCTGGGGCGACACCGGAAACGGTAAGCGGAGTGTGCCTGCTGGGCTGAACATTGCAACCATCGTGGCCGCCGGTCTGGAGCATTCCCTTGCTTTTTCTTCCGATGGTACCGTCTATGCTTGGGGGCTAAACGGCGATGGCCAATGCAACGTTCCGGCCGGCCTTGGTGGTGTTATAGATCTTGCTGGTGGCCGTTTTCACAGCGCCGCATTGATTGATACCGGAGAAGTCGTCGTGTGGGGTTCATCTAACTATGGTGTGCGGAACCTGCCAGAAGGTCTGGGCGACGTCGTCATGATTGCCTCGTTCTATTACACGATGGCTGCAGTTCAGAGCGACGGGACTATTGTCATGTGGGGCAATAACGACGACGGACACGCCGATGTACCCGTCGGCGTAACGGCCAAGGTCTAACCGATGCCCTACCTGATACCGTCGCCAGTCTTCGCAGATTTCAACCTCGAGGCTTCGGAATACCGACCGCCAGCGGATCCGATGGCGGTCAATTTCAATATCCTGGATTCTGGCGAGATCCCGATTCAGTACCCGATCCCGCCGGGGATCATGGTCACGTCGTCGCTGGCGGTCGAACTGACGAGCTCGGCGCCGGTTAGCAGCTCCGGCGTCGGTTACTCCATGACGCCGGCACAGAAGGCTGTCAGGCGCACTCTACGCGTGGCGATGGCCTCGAAGCAGTTCGACGGCCGATCGCCTCAGCAATGGGATAAGGTGGTGGCGAAGGACGAGCCGATCACGGAGGGCGTCCAGCCCTGGAGGGCAGCGGCGGTCAAGGGTCCGGGAGCGAACGCCAGCGGATGGGATCCTGTAGCGATCAAGGACGCCAGGCGCGGCGGGCCTGCTCAGGCCTGGGACAGCTCAATTCGTCCGATCGACCAGGAATCGGGACAGGGATACGGCTACCCGCGAGCCAAGGACGTGATCGATCGACAGTCGAGCATCGACAGTGCAACGTATTGGGAGCCGGAGCCGGCCGCGATCCTGGACGGATACGCCCCGGGGGCTTCCGACTTCAATCTGATATCGAGGCCGTACAACGTGCCCAGCGCGGCCGTCACCGATTTCAATCTCGACAGACACACGAGGATCATTCCGCCGGTTATCCCGACCAGGCCGCTATTCAGTGACCTGGATCTTCAGGGGTGGACTACCAACAAACCGGCAGACAATCGCTTTCGTCATCCCTGGGACGACAAACCCCGTAAAGGAACCGAGGTCGATTTCGACTATGACCAACAACCTCCGCTACCTGGTGATCCGCCAGATGAACCTGAAATCAAACGGACCTATATCATCATGAACAGCAGCAGCTTGATCGCTACAGCGGAGAATATGCCCCTTGAGTTCTCCGATCTAACCATCGAACTGGACATTGATAGCTTCGCCTGGAAAATGAGTTGTAGCATACTCAACCGCCAGAGCATGGATCTAATACGGCCAACAGCCCAGGGCCCGGCCGAAGTGATCGCGACAGTGAACGGACACCAGTGGCGCTTCATCGTGGAGCGGTACAGCCTGGACAAACGCTTTGCTAAGGAGCGGTGGAGGATAACCGGTGTCAGCCGACCCCAGTTACTGGCAGGCCCATACGCTCCCAAGCGTACTGGCCGGATTGACCAGCCAACCAATATGGCTCTGGCAATGACAAACCAGGTGGAGTTCACCGGCTTTACAGTCGCGCTCCAGGATGGCTTGTATGACTACGTTATCCCCGCCGGAGCTTGGGGGTATGAGGGCAAGACGGCCATGGAGGTGATCTCCGAACTGGCGGCCGCCGTTGGTGCGGTGGTCATTCCGGATCGAACCGACGACATCCTGCATATCTATCATCGCTACAAGCAAACGCCGCCATGGTATTACCCCGGCTTGGCCGAATCCGATCTGGATGCCGTCATCCAGGATTCCATGGTGACTGGTTACTCATCCCAGTGGGAGCCTCAACCGGAATACAATTATGTGTTTGTCAGCGGAATCACCGATGGCGTATCGACAGAGGTGATCCGGCAGGGAAGTGCAGGCGACCAAGCCGCCCCGGATATCTATGATGAGCTCAATGTTGAGGCTCAACAGTGCCGTCTGCGAGGGATAACTGCGTTGTCTGCTGGTGGCAATCAGGAGATCGTCACTATTGAAACGATCCTCCCAACCAGTGGTTCCCCTGGTCTCATAGTGCCCGCAATGCTTGTCGAATACCGAGACACTAGGGATTCGTCCGCGACCTGGCGAGGCAATGTGCTGGGTGTTTCAATCAACGTCAGCAAGCCTGGAGCCAGCCGGGTTATTCAAAACGTTAAAGTCGAGAGGCACCACTACTGATGGCAACCGTTAACCCTTGGTCCCGGTTCAAGCAACTACTTCCGCGAGCAGCCCGATACATAGTAACCATCCAGTCCGTTCAGACGGACGGTACCAGCTTGGCCACTCGCCGGGATGGGGAGGTAGTCCGGTTGAAGGGCACTCCGGTAGAGGCTGGGAAGAAAGCGTGGGTAGAGGGGCAGCAGATCATCGGCGAGGCGCCGGATCTCCCCAGTGCCACGCAGTATGTATAATACTATAAATAACTGAGTTGTCGCGTCGTTGGATGGGTAGGTCATGATGTCTGCGTGTTACGTCTTTCCATGACAATTATCGTGGTAGATATTTAGGTCCTGCCTTCTTTTGCACCTGTTTTTTGAACTTTTTTTGCTTTCTATCCATCTTTGAAATAGGAATCTCTACTCGAATTGCTCCATCGCCGATGATCATATATTTCTTGAAGAGGTCAAAAAATGACATTCCCGAAATATTGTCCCTCATGTCATGTAGTATCATGGCGAGCGCATCACCTTGTTTCAGATCAACACTAGATCTATCCAAGTCATGATAGTATGCCCGTACCGTCTTCTCATCCGTATCTATATCTGTATTTATCTCTGTTTTAATGAGGAAAAGTTGGGTTCCATAAAAGAATATGTCCTTAACACCTTCTTTGCTCTGACGAGCTTCAAATGAAGGCGGTATATAGGCATTGAATTCAAGGGATTTCCTTACAGCCTCACGGGTGTTTCTTACATGTTTGAATAATAGAGCATAGTAGATGCTCTCCGCATTTATTTCTTCGAGAACATCATGCATGGCTTTGACTGCGAAGCTTCTATTGGATAAGAAGACACCAAAGCTACCTGGCGCCAGCTCACGCTTTGCTGGCAATCCGTACCACCATCCTACTATTAGGTTTCTTAAGTTGGTTCTTTTTCTTGTCGGGACTTCAATGTGGTGGTCTAGGTAGTAGATCATTCTTGCGACAGTGTTGTAAAAGAATGCTTCAAGCCTTCCTGACCTGAGAATGTAGCTTCCCCGGTCTGACTTGTATCCAGGTTTGAGGCTGTCAATAATATTCTTTAGCAAATAGCAGAATGTCTGTGGAACTGAGCCAGATCCGTGGGATTCTTTTTCCAGATATTGAGATAGTTCTCGAAAGTAAACTAAGTCAGATTCACTTAATGCGCTGGAAGGATTAGTGTCATTTTGATCAACTTTCCGAAGCAAGTCTAAGGAATATGATGTCAATTCAAAGTTTCGCTGTCGGACTATTTTATATCTTTCCTTTATGTCTTCTTCTTGCAGTAAATTCTTAATGCTTTTGGCGCCAAAATACGCTGCACCGAGAGCGGCAATCCCGATTGCAAAACTCTCAAAAATATTTGCGTAGTCAACCAAGGAAAAGGCTTGGCCCGAAATATCGTCAGCTATATTTAAGTTTTCCATATGTAAAATCGCTTATTAGTGCAGATAATCTACTTACTTAACTCTCGGGTTTTATGCGCCAACTACTCTGATAGCTATATAATTGGATAGCTGCTGAAACTTTATTTTAGAGCTAAGGAGACTCTGAATAAGTCTCAAAATCAGCGATAATTCGGCCATCGTCAACCGCATAGGATTCAATGTCGCCATGGATCAGATCACCTTCTCCGAAGCCGAGTACCAGACCAAGAAGCGCAAAACCCGCCGCGAGATCTTTCTGGAACGGATGGACAAGCTGATTCCCTGGAAGCAGCTGGAGAAAAAGGTAGCCCGCCATTACCCCAAAGGCCAGACTGGTCGACCGCCTTACCCGCTGTCTACCATGCTCCGCGTTCACTGCATGCAGTTGTTCTATAACCTCAGCGACCCGGCCATGGAGGATGCCTTGTACGAGATCGAATCCATGCGTCAGTTCGCCGGCCTGAAGCTGGACCGCTTGCCGGACGAAACCACGATCCTCAAGTTCCGCCATTTCCTGGAGCGCCACGGCCTTGGCAAAGTGCTGTTCAAAGAAGTGAACAAGCACCTTGAGAAAAACGGCCTGATGCTGCGTGAAGGCAGCATTGTCGATGCCACTATTATCTCTGCACCCAGCTCCACCAAAAACGAAAGCGGCCAGCGCGATCCGGAAATGCACCAGACCAAGAAAGGCAATCAGTGGCACTTCGGCATGAAAATGCACATCGGCGTTGATGACACTCTCGGACTGATTCACAGCATCGACACCACGGCGGCCAACGTTCATGACATCGTTCCCACCGGTAAGCTGTTGCACGGTGAAGAGCAACGCGTGTTCGGTGATGCCGGTTATCTTGGCGTTCAGAAGCGGGATGAGCATAAGGATCGCAAAAACGTCTCTTGGTTCATCGCCAAACGGCCTGGGACTCGGAAGAAACTGGATGCCGACAAGCTGAAAGCCGAAGAAATCAAAGCCAGTGTTCGTGCCAAGGTGGAGCATCCGTTCCGGTACATTAAACAAGTCTTCGGTTACGGCAAGGTCCGCTATCGCGGACTCGCCAAAAACACCAACCGTCTGCATTTGCTGGCTGCGTTCAGCAACCTGCTGATTGGTGAAAAATACCTGCTGGCATAGGGCCAGTGCGCCTGTTTTCCGCCAAAATGGCGGGAAACGGGCAAAAAACACACGAACATTGGGAGAATAGTGTCTGAATCTTCGGTTTTTGCCGGCTCAAACCAAAATCGGCAAAAATCAGCGGTTATTCAGACCTTCCCTAACTAAGGCTAGCATATCACACTAACAGTGAAGCCTGTTTGGGTGACCCATGCAGCCGGTGCGCGAATCAAACTAGAAGTTTAAACGGAACAGGTAATTCGCTAGTTTGTGCGATAGTAACCACTCCAATCTGAAACACAGCCATTCCTAAAATACACATAGCTCGATGAATAGTCAGGGTAGTGGTATGCCCACTGGATGGAACTGCCACCCGTGTTGATGCTACTGGGCGATCCCCAGGATCTGCGTACATCTGCCGGCTTCATTCCTCGAGTGATTTTATTCTGAACCAATAGCTGCCGCAGCCTGGTGGAATTGATGTAGGAGCACGACTCACTATTAGATTTGTTGGCACGCTTCTCCGGTTCGTAGAACTCGGCATCAGTGCCAGTGTCAAAGCGGCCGCCAATCGCTGGGGCTGGTTTGTGGTCGATCTCCCTGGAGTCCTTCCCGCAGGGCTCGTCGGAAAATACAGCCTGGCCATTGACAGTGCATTTATAGATGGCGGCGATCGCCACAGATGGGAACATGGTGAGAATCAATAAAGCGAAGAGTGCTTCCTTGAGCATGCTAACCTCCTTTTGTGATTAGCCTATCGGAGTTACACGATTCAGTGTGTCAAATGGTGTTAAAGCATGCGGGGATTTGGGGGCGGGTGTTTTTAGCGGTGCTCCTATAATGCTCCAAGCCTTTTCTATTTTCTTTTAGGCTTATGATTTATATATAAAAATATAGTTCGACTTTCCAATCCATCATCGGGGCCACACAGAAGCGGCGGGAGGGCTTCAGAGTGGGAGTTTCCTGGGGCGCGTTCATGTTCATTGACTGCTCAGTTATACCGTTCACAAGTGATTCGAGGGGGCACAGTTTATCAGGAAAACGCACCTTTTGGCGTGAGGGGGTGTGCGAAAGGTAGTGTAAACACGGATGTCGCGACTGGATTCACGAGTCGTTGACGTGGCGATCAATGCGCGACAAAATACTGTATAAATAATCAGTATTGGGTCGAAGGCATGCTCGATTCGGCCTTTCAAAATTTCAACCAGGCAGGTGGATCCGTCATGACTGGACAAGGCCCGGTATCTTTTGTTGACGTTAGGCGCCGGTTCGAATTCCGGAGCATTGAAGTGGGTCGTTGGGTTACACCGCCTGAACGGGACCGGGCGGCAGGCAGGTTCTATGAGGCTTTGTGCGATCTTATGAGTATCCTCCAGGGCCCGGAACATCTGATCTCGTTGCGTGGATCACTGGGGTTGCAGTACGGGATCGGCGGCCGGCCGGGCGTTGCCGCGCACTACATCCCTGCAACCCGACAATTGGCGCTTGCGAAGAATGCGGGGGCAGGAAGCCTGGCCCACGAATGGTTTCACGCTTTCGATCATTACATGGGGCATAAGGCGTTCCGCCGCCTGGGGAGTGGCGGATTCGCGTCCAGTGGTTGGCTGGATAGCGCTGACCAGAAGGAGCATCCTCTCAACAAACGATTGGGCGCCTGTTTTCAGGCCATCTTGCTGAATGAGGATGGTACCAGCCCCAGTTCGTTGTTTCAGTGTTCGAAGCGGGCGGATACGCAGATGAAGGTGCTTTATTACGCGAGGCCTGAAGAACTCTGTGCCCGGGCATTTGAAGCGTTTGTTGAAGACAGTCAGCCGCAGAGCAATTTTCTGGTCAGGGGGACCGTCTACTCTGACGAGGCCAGGGCAGGTCTTTATCCGAAAGGAAAGCAGCGCCAGCGAATCAACGACGCGTTTGAAGGCTACTTTATGGCACTGGGTGGAGCACTTTATCGTGAGCATGCTGAAGATGGCCCTGTTGGCCAATCTTTGTCGTCAACTTCCTGAGATCATCCACATTCGATCGATAACAAAGACAGGGTTGCCTCATGAACAACTGCATTTTTATCACTGGCGCTGCCGCCGGTATTGGCCGGGAGACCGCCCGTCTTTTTGCCTCCAAGGGATGGTTTGTCGGTGCTGCTGACCGGGATGAGGCGGCCCTGGCATCGCTTGAGAGTGAACTGGGGGATGATCGGTGCAGTACCCACATTGTGGACGTGGTGGACGAGACATCGGTCAGGCAGGGCCTGGCAGACTTTGCCAGTCGTACGGGTGGCCGGTTGAGGTTGCTTCACAATAATGCCGGCATTCTGAAAGTCGGCCCGTTCGAGAAGATCAATTTGGCCGCGCATCGGGCCGTGGTAAAGGTCAATGTGATTGGGCTGATGACGGTTCTGCACGGCGCCTTCCCGTATCTGAAGGCAACGCCGGGTGCCCAGGTGGTGAACATGAGCTCGGCATCTGCCGCCTATGGGATTCCGGACTTCGCGTCTTACTCCGCCAGCAAGCACGCCGTACGTGCGATGACCGAGGCTCTGGATATTGAATGGGAGCCACACGATATCCGCGTGTGTGATCTGATGCCTCCGTTCGTGAATACCGGCATGGTGCAGCAGAACGAGCAGGGATCCCGTTTATTTGAGCGCCTGGGTGTTAACCTGACTCCGGACGTCGTTGCAGCACAGGTGTGGGCTCAGGTCGAGCAGCCACGTCTGCACCGACCAGTTTCCATGCAGTTCCGGGCATTGTGGCCCATCGCCAAATCCGCGCCCACGTCCCTGACCCGGCGTGTGTTAAGAAAACTCTGGCGTCAGTAGTCTGCTTTTGGTCCGGATCACATCCCAGACGATCAACGCGGGTGGTTGGTGGCCTTTTCAATGTACCTTTGCTGCATCTGTTCGGAACCAAATGCCGGCAACGAAAGGGTGGGGCCACTAATATTCAATGGCTGTGGACTTGTCCCGGTTTGATCACGCAAGGGAGCACCCGCTGTCTGATCGAAATTTTGTTGCAGTGCATCCATGTTGCCAAGGCCTGCATTGGCATTCATTAGATCGTCTTCCGTCATAGCTGAAAAGCCGGCGCCGAGAGTGGAGGGAGTGGTTTTTGCCTTGTTACCCGCCGTTGTCTCGCCGAGGGCGTTAAACGAGGCAAGTGTGACGATAATCAGGCATCCACGGCGGAACATTGAAAGCATCCTTTTTTCAGATAATTAGCGATCTTAGGGTATTTATTGGTTGATCAGGCGACAAGCGCGGGCCGGCTGTCCTGGGACGTATGTCGCAAAAAGCATCACATTTCGCACTAAGCGCTATTTAGATGCATGCCATTGAGCTTTCTAATACGATACGGCGTTACTAACATCTGCGGAACGCTATTTATATGCCAGTAATGGTTCAGGCGCTGGTGCCTGTATTTGTATTGATTTTGTTGGGTTATCTGTTCCGGCGCTGGCATTTTCCAGGGGGCGACTTTTGGCCCCAGGCGGAGCGCTTCACCTACTACGTCCTTTTCCCGGCGATGTTGATCTTCAAGTTGGGCCAGGCTCAGGTGCCAGCGTCAGCCTACGGCGATATCCTCATTTTGATCGTTGCCATGCTGGCCGCAATGACCCTGTTGCTCATTGCGCTGCAATGGCTCTGGCGTTGGCCGGGGCCGGTATTTTCCTCGGTATTTCAGGGCGGTATCCGTTTCAATTCCTACGTGGCCCTGGCAACAGCCGGTATGTTGCTTGGGGATGACGGCCTGTCGCTGATTGCCATTGCCGTGGCAGTGAAAGTACCGTTGCTGAACCTGCTTTGCATCCTGATGTTCTCCGTGGTGGCGGGGCAGGGTGCGGTGAAGCTGAAGCCCGTATTCAAGGCTGTCGTCTCCAACCCTCTGATCATTGGTTCGGTGGTTGGGATGTTCTGGAGCTATTTTCAGATTGGCTTCCATCCACTGGTGGCAGGTATTCTCGAGCCATTAAGTGACCTTGCGTTGCCGCTGGGTTTGATGACGGTGGGTGCTGGCCTGCAGCTAAAGGCGCTACGCGGCGCCTCCATGCCATTCCTGGTGTCCTCGATGGCAAAGCTGGTAGGTTTCCCGCTGCTTACGGCAGGGTTGGCACTGCTGCTGGGCCTGGAAGGGATGATGGTTCAGGTGGCCATACTGCTGGCAGCGCTGCCAACAGCCACTTCTTCATACATCCTGGCGCGCCAGCTTGGTGGTGACGCGCCCTTGATGGCGGGCATCATCAGTGGCCAGACCTTGCTGGCCATGGTGACTATTCCCCTTCTACTTGGCATCCTCTGGTAAGCACTTGAGCACAGCGTCTGCAAGGCTCTGTTGAAAAGTGATGTAGCCGTCTTGATCGGTTTCAATATCGGTGGCGAGCGGGTCCCAGGTACTGAATGTTATGTCCAGACCTTCGGTGATTGAGCGCCACCATTGACGGTTGAACTGAGGCTCAGTCAGCAGGCAGGGTTGATTGGCGTTGCGCAGTTTTTCCTGGACTTCTGCGATGTGGCCGGCACCTGGAGACAGTTCCGGGTTCAGCGTCAGAATGCCTTCCAGGTTCATGTTGTAGTGTCCCACGAAGCGGGTGAATGCGTCGTGGTATGTGAAGAGATCAATGTCGCGAGCAGGATCCAGGCGTTGATTGATCGCTGTCTCGGTCTCGGCCATAGCCTGCTCGAAACGCGCCAGATTGGCGTCAAGCACGTGGGTGTCTGCACTTTTCAGGGTTGCGAGTACCCGGTGAATATCCCGCGCCATCTCAACCGCCAGGGCCGGATCCAGCCAAATGTGCGGATCCTCTCCGGAGCCGTGGTCGTGGTGATGGTCGTCATGACCGCCTGATTCTTCATGGTCGTCATGGTGGTTGTGATGTTCATGTTCGTCATGGTCACCGTGATTGTTGTCTGACTGCACTTCCGGCACGTTTTCGCCGTGCATGAGTGAATAGGTGCGATCCCGGAACTCGCTTCCGCCGAGCAGTCGGGTCAGGAAGGTTTCCATCTCAGGGCCCACCCAAAAAATGGCGTCAGCAGCTTCCAGTGCCCTGCGCTGTGAGGGTTTCATTGAGTAGTTGTGCGGGCTGGCGCCAGGCTGAACCAGCGTGGTGATTTCCACATCGTCAGTGGCTATGGCTTTCACCAGCAGTTCGATGGGCTTGAGGGAGGTGACAACCTGGGTGCTTGCCAGGGTGCTGGTGGATGCCAGGAGTGTGGCGGCACCCAATGCGATGAGGCCTGTAAAGCGGCTAGTGGTCATGTGACTGAGACTCTGGAAAATTAATGGTACGTTATAATATAACAATACGAGCGGCGAATGAAGAGGGCGATCGCCTGACCATGCGAAATCCGGCTGTGGCCGGTATAATGCATGGCTTTTAATGCATAGCCTTTTTCAGGCTGACACCATCAGGATGTTTTCATGACCGTACGTACCCGAATCGCACCGTCTCCCACCGGTGATCCCCACGTTGGCACCGCCTTCGTGGCGTTGTTTAACCTGTGCTTCGCCCGTCAGCACGGTGGCCAGTTCATCCTGCGGATTGAAGACACGGATCAGGTTCGCAGTACGCAGGAGTCTGAACAGGACATCCTGAATGCCTTGCGCTGGCTTGGGCTGGAGTGGGACGAAGGCCCTGACGTAGGTGGCCCCCATGGTCCCTACAGGCAATCAGAGCGGAAGGATTCGTATCGTCAATACGCGTTGGACCTTGTCACCCAGGGGCATGCGTTTTATTGCTTCCGCACACCTGAAGAGCTGGATGCCATTCGCGAAGAGCGTAAGGCTCAGGGCCTGAATCCAGGTATCAAGGGCAATCTGGAGCTGACTGAGGAAGAGGTCAAGCGTCGCCTGGATGCTGGTGACCCCTATGTTATCCGGATGAAAGTACCGGAAGACGGCGTTTGTGAAATCGACGATATGCTACGCGGCACCATCGAAATCGACTGGTCCCAGGTAGATAGTCAGATCCTGCTGAAATCCGACGGCATGCCCACCTACCACCTGGCCAATGTGGTTGACGATCACCTGATGGAAATCACCCACGTGTTGCGTGGAGAAGAGTGGATCAACTCTGCGCCCAAGCACAAATTGCTGTACGAATACTTTGGCTGGGACATGCCGGTACTGTGCCACCTGCCGCTACTGCGCAATCCGGATAAGAGCAAGCTGTCCAAGCGCAAGAACCCCACCAGCATCAACTTCTACGAGCGCATGGGATTCCTGCCGGAAGCGGTTACCAACTACCTGGGCCGTATGGGCTGGTCCATGCCGGATGAGCGCGAGAAATTCACCCTGGATGAAATGATCGAAAACTTCGACATCCAGCGGGTTTCCCTGGGCGGCCCGGTTTTCGACGTGGAAAAGCTGCGCTGGCTCAACGGTCAGTGGATCCGTGACGAACTCAGCGACGACCAGTTCGTCGAGCGCATGCGCCACTGGTGGTTCAACGAGCAGGCGCTGCGGGATCTGGTGCCTCACATCAAGGGCCGGGCGGAAGTGTTCAGTGATGTATCGCCGATGGCCTCGTTCATGTTCTCCGGCATGCTCAACCTCAAGCCGGAAGACTTCGGTCACAACAAGCTGGATGAAAGCCAGGTCAAGCGGGTGCTCCAGTTTACCCTGTGGAAGCTTGAAGCCCAGCGCCATTGGAGCAAAGAGAATATCTTTGCCGACGTTAAAGCTCTGGCCAAAGCCATGGAGCTGAAGATGGGTGATTTCATGTTCGCCATCTTCGTCGCTGTCGCCGGTACCCCTAACTCCTGGTCCGTTATGGACTCCATGGCTATCCTTGGTCCGGACATGACCCGGTCTCGCCTGCGCCATGCTCTTGAGGTAATGGGTGGATTCTCCAAGAAGGAAACCAAGCGGGTGGAAAAAGAATACGCGGCATTGCTGACGGAATAACCAATCTGTTGAATTAGTAAGCGACCAGAACAGGGATGTTCACGAAACTGAAAAAACGTTGGAAAAAAGGTTGACGCCCCAAGGGTCGATCCTTAATATACGCAGCCGTTGAGGGGCCATAGCTCAGCTGGGAGAGCGCAACACTGGCAGTGTTGAGGTCAGCGGTTCGATCCCGCTTGGCTCCACCAATTTCTAGTCCCCTTCGTCTAGTGGCCTAGGACTCCGCCCTTTCACGGCGGCAACAGGGGTTCGAACCCCCTAGGGGACGCCAATACGGCTCAACCGGTTTAGTCCGCCGGTAAGCCATCAAAAAAACCGCCTTCGGGCGGTTTTTTTGTGTCTGAAGGAAATGTCAGCGGGACGCTATAGCCCCTTTGCCGACGCCTTCATAGGCCTTGACACGAATGGCGTCCTCCGGAAACTCGGATTTCAACTGTCCGGCAATGTGCGCCGCAATAAGCTCCACTGTGGTGTCCGAATCCAGCATATAAACCCGGCTCTCCGGCAATGTCAGCGCAAATTCCCCCTGATTCGCCTCGTATTCAAAGGTGACGTACGCTGTGCCATCCTCGGCCACCCAGCGTTGGGTTACGTCCTCCTCGGAGCCCACATAGATATCCTGCCACCGCTTGGCCCATTGGTTCTCAAGATCCCGGTCTCTGTGCTCATTGCGGTCGATCCGAATAGGCGAGCGATGCCCATGGGCGATTCGCTGGCAATTACCCATGTGTTTCTTCAGGCCGTGAACATAGTGGTAGTAGGCCCCTTCAATCACATCTTCACGTAACTCAATATCCACATCCGTCACGTTTGCCGGCAAGACTGCCCGTAACTCCTGCTCCAACAGCCGGGCAACGGCAGATGGCACTACACGGTCAGACGACAGCCACACCACCGCTTGGTCCGGGGACCGATGAAGAATCCGGGTGCCGTCGGTCAGATGCCAGGTGAAGCTGTCTGGCTCATCCTCATTCCACTCAAGCCCCTTATAGGCTCTTGGGATCACCAGCCGGTGGTCCACGCGCTCGTCGATGACCCGTTTGATGGTGCGTTTGACGTTGCTGAAATCAAACACCATGCCTTGGTCATCCAGTTCGCCACCGAGCACCACATCCACAATCCAGCTTTCACCGACGAGCCCTCTGGAAGCATCCAGGTAGGCGAAGTCGATAACCGTTAGATTGTCTACGAAAAGGTGATTCATCGGAGGGGCCTGGCAAGAAAAGGTTGATTGATGCGCAGATTCTAGCAAAAATCCGCCAACGCTAGCAGCCTTGTATGACTTGCGTCAGGGGTAGCGAGGAGACCCAAGTACAAATGCACACTATTGCCGGTTCCGATTACCACGCTTTTCCTGTTCTACTCCTGGCGGCAGGAGCCTCCAGGCGTATGGGAAGGCCGAAGGCGCTACTTAAATTCAATGATGGCACGTTAATGGATCACGCTGTGTCCCAGGCCAAGCAATTGGGAGCGAACGTTACGGTTGTCTCTGGTTCTGGATACCCCTTGGTACGGTATCGATGTCGTAATCAGCCCTCTGCCTGGTGTTACACGCCTGATTGGGTATTTGGGATGGCTGCTTCATTGAAATCCGGGCTCCAGACTATAGGCCCACGAGCCAAGGGCGTATTTGTCACTCTTCTTGATCAACCGTTAGTTTCGGAGTCTGATCTTCGCTCTCTGGCATTTTGTGCGAGGCAAGAGGTGAGTGAGCCGTTTGCGGCAGATATCTACGGTAATCCCGGCGCTCCCGCCTACATACCCAGGCGCCTATGGAAAGAGATAATGATGCTGGAGGGTGATCGCGGTGCGGCTCGTATACTGACTCGTCATCAGGCCAAAACGCTTGCCATCAAGGGTGTTGAATCCGATGTGGATACGCCAGAGGATTGGAGGCGAATCCGCTACGATTAAGGCATTGCAGGTGCAGAGGATCTGTCTCTGGGCGGCCCAACGGTGTCAGGTTTTTATGCATATAGCGCTCGGATAGAAATCGAAAACACCCCTTACTCTATGAAACTCCGATGAATTGTGATTTTGGCGCGAGCTATGCTTTGGTCATGTGAGGAGGCTGGGGATTCGGCGTTGTCTCCGTGGTGGTTTGGGCATTGATCGAGCTCCCAGGCCAAAATCAAGCATGGAGGGTTAATCATGCATAACCTGACTAGAAACTCACTGACGCCTTGCCTGCTGGCATCGGCGTTACTCTTTTCCAGTGGCAACTCGTCTGCAGCGTTACTTGACGCTTTTGAAAACGGTGGATTCGAAGGTTATACCGGCAATACGAACTCATTCAACAGTGATGTGCCTCCCGGCTGGACTACAACAGAGGGTACGCCGGATGTGTTCAATGCTGGTACAACCATGAATAATTTCGCCTGGCAATCAAGCAGCACCGGCGGTGATTTTCTTCATGGTATTGGCTGGGATGGTCGAGCAGGATCGCCCTATGTGGAGAGTGCCTTGCAGGTTGGTCTCGAAGGGCTGGTTATTGGGCAGCAGTATGAGATTTCCTTTGAGCAGAGTATAAGCAATAGCGCGTTCTCCGAGGCAGGAGGTTATTGGGAGATCATCTTTGGGACAGAGAGTCAGAATTCCTCTGCTATGGAGATGCCCGACCTGGGCACAATCGCGGATTGGATGTGGGAAACCATGATTTTTACCGCGACTGCTGAGATCCAGACACTTGAAGTTATAGCGCATAGTACCTTTGGGCCAAGGGCCGACCTGGGCATAGACAGCTTTTTCCTGGGTGATCCGGGTACCAACCCGGACAATCCGGACACTCCAGATGTCCCTCCAACGGCATCTGTGCCGACTCCAGCAAGTCTTCCGTTGTTTGCGTTGGGGTTGACCGGGGTTCTGATAGCGGGATTGAGAAGACGTCGTCAGTGCTAAGAGCAGAAATACCGAGCCGGGTAACCCGGCTCGGTATTTCCGTCGTTTTGTTGTCCTGCCTTCAGGCGAACAACCCTGAAAGCCAGGCGATGCCCACCGCAAAAATACCAAGGCTGGCGGCCAGGCCGACGGTGTAGATGCGAGAGGTGGCGGAGCGCTGTTGTGCCACGAACAGGTCAATGGTGCGCTGGGCGATGTCCTCCGCGGTTTCCCGGGAAATTTCATGGGCCTGCTGGATGGCCTCGGATTGCAGGGTCTGCCAGAACTCGGTATCAATGGTTTGTACGCTGGTGATGTGATCCTTGAGTTCCGCCATGTGGTCACTGGTGAAGCCGGTATTGCGAGAGAGGTCTTTGCGCAGGTCAGCGAGTTCCCGGCCCAGGTTCAGGTTAACTTCCGCCGCCACGTCGTCACGCAGGTTGCGGGTGCGCTCTTCGATCATTTCGGTCACCGCGTTCAGGCGTTCCTCAACCGCGGTTTCCTGCTTTTTGCTGGATTCGTCCAGTACCCGCTTAAGATGGTCAAACTGCTCGTCGAACAGCGAGCTGAGTAACTCGTGCAGGCGGTTGTTAATGTGGGTTTTTACCGCTGAGCGGGCGATCTGTTCGATCAGATCGCTGGTCAGTGGGACAACCTGGGGGCCGCTGTTGTCGCTCGCGTGTAGCCCATCGTCGGCTTTTGGTGACATTTCCAGGGAGGCATCGGAGGGAATGTCGAGGATGTCATCGTCCAATTCATTTGGCTCAGCATCCAGTTCCGGCGGTTCGGGCAGATTGCCTTCGGTCACATCACTGTCGAGCTGGTCGAGAACGAGGCTAAGCCCCTCGGTGTGTGGGGGCTTGGTCAGAATGTTGTAAACGCCGAAGTTGCGGGCTTCCTCCATGAACGACGACGATTTCTTGGAGGTACACATAATGATGGGGATGGCGGCAGTGTCGGGGTTGCCCTTGATGGCCTTGGTGGCCTCCACACCGTTCATGCCCGGCATAAGGTGATCCATGAAAATCACGTCTGGACGTTGATGGGAGCTCAAAAAATCCAATGCCTCCTCTGCCGAGCCAGCCATGTTCACCTCCATGTCCCGGCCTTCCAGCAGTTTGCTCAGGGCAAATCGAGCCACTTTCGAGTCGTCTACCAGGAGTGCATTCTTGATCGCCATGTCACAACCTCAACCTTTACAGCGTGTGTGTTCATTATCGGGCCGGCGTTTACCAGCCTTCAAGTGTCGGGCACTGGGTGGCCCGGTAGCTTTTCTCCCGATAACAAACACCGGGTTCCTTGGTCCGGGCAGTAAATACCTCCCCGGCTGCCGTTGTCAGGCGTACCTGTCCATAGGGTTCGCCGTACCGGAAGGTCGCTTCAATCGAACTGCCATTGGGGTTCAGTAGCAGCCCTTTGCCGTGGAACGAGCCTTCAATATACTGGCCTTCGTATTTTTTTCCATCAGCGAAGACTTCCTTGCCGTTCCCGTGGAACTCGCCGTTGGAGAATTCCCCTTCGTAGTGGCGCCCGTCGGGGTAGGTAAGAGTGCCTTCACCATGGAATTCGTCATCCTTGAAGCCGCCGACATAGAGCATGCCGTCCGAGGTGGTGAGCGAGCCATGCCCGTTGAGCCTGCCGCCTGACCATTGTCCGGTGAGAATGTCGCCATTGGCCATGGTGAGCGTGCCCTGGCCGTCAAACTGGTCATTGCGGAACTGGCCGGTGTAGCGGGTGTCATCCGCGTCACGCCAGGTGCCTTCGCCATGACGCTGGCCTTTTTCCCAGTCGCCTTCATAGCGGCTGCCGTCCGGGAGCCAGGCGGTGCCCTTGCCGTCAAATTCGCCGTCCACGAAGTGCCCCTCATACCTGAGTCCGTCGGCGTCTTCGTAGGTGCCATCGCCGGTTTTGATGCCGCCAACCCAGGTACCGTCCCGGTACTCCACCCTCGTATAGGCCTCCAGTTTGCCCACCAGGGTTTTCTCATTGCCGGCGGCGATAGCCACGGTCTGTTGCCAGGGCTTGTAACCTTCCTTGCGGATGATGATGTCGTATTTGCCCGGCTCCAATTCCAGATCCAGCCGTGTGGCCCCGTGGTTCTTACCATTGATGGTGACGTTGTCGCCGACGACATTGGAGCGCAGGATCAGCAGCCCGGTTGTGGGAGGCTCTGGCGCATCGCTCCGAGCCTCCGTTTCCGGCATGGCAGACACTGGCTCTGCCATCGCCAGCATCTTGGGGTCTTCCGGCAGGTCGGGAACGGAAAAAGGCTCTGCGTTTATGCGGTTGGCGTCGGACGCGGTCTCGGAACCGTTGACTGGCGTCTCTCCGGATGCCGCCAGGGCATCGTTTTCCAAGGGCAGTTCGAGGTCGTTTTCGGCTACGTCTTCCCTGCTATTCGGCTGGTAAAGTTCGTCCGAACGCTGCGCGTCCACTGGGGTATCCATGGACGCACGGGCAATGGTCTCTTCGGTGTCCGGGGCGGTGGCTACCGGTTTCATGCCCCTGGACAGGTCATCGCGGACAGACGCAAAGCCTGCCGTCACCAGAAGCATCAGTGCCAGTGCGTTGACAAACAGGAGGGGTCTGAAATCGACCATGGACAACCTCTCAATTCTGCATTCGTGTAACTGCCAATGTTTCGCCCGTTTCATCGTCGTTAGTCAACGGGTATGAGGGATGGCACCGCTTCATCTTACCCAGTCGGGGCAATGTTATGTAACACAAAGTCACTGAAGTTCACGAGAATGCAGGACAAATCACACTTTGTCCGGAAGCTGGTCATGGTTGAGCTGTTCCCAGGAACGCATGTAGACGTCTGCTTCATATTCGTAGGGGGATTTGAACGGCGTTAGCACAAAATCGAAGACCAGAAAAAAGAACCCGATCGATGCCCAGGCGATGACTAGCGTGCTCAGGGTGTTTGCCTGAATTTCCGGGTTGGCGTCGACGAACCCTTCGAGCAACGGGATCAGGTCGGACGCCATGACCACCGGGTTGAAGCTGGAAAGTACAAAAGGTACCCAGAACGCGATGAAAACCGGAAAGAAACCAAAGGACCAGAGCACCCGGCGAAGCAGATACATACCGATGGCGCGCCAGTAACGCTGCCTTATTTCCGGAACGCGGCGTATGCGCTCCAGGTAGCGTCGGCGCTCGGCCCAATAGGCGGCCACCTCCGGAGCGTGGATGGCGCGGCGATTGCCGGCGGCCTGGTGGGCGGATCTGGCCGACTTTGGCGAAGCGTCCGATGTGTGGATTTCGTGGGGTTCGGTGGTCATGGCGTTGGGTACTGCCTTGTCGCTTCTGGTTAGTGCATGATAATAGAAAGTACGTGTTACCCTACAATCCCCATTTAGTTAAAGACAGGACAGTTTGAATGGCTGCAGTGATCGAAAACACCGTCCATCCGGCCTTTGAAAAGCTTCGCAGTCACCGGATCAGCACGCTGAACGTGACGGTCGAGGAATACCGTCACCGCAAAACCGGTGCCCGCCACTTGCACCTGGCGGCGGATAACGACGAAAACGTGTTCTTTGTGGCCCTGCGAACCTTTCCCATGGACTCCACCGGTGTTGCTCATATCCTGGAGCATACGGCGCTGTGTGGCAGCGAGCGTTTTCCGGTGCGCGATCCGTTTTTCATGATGATTCGCCGGTCCCTGAACACCTTTATGAATGCCTTTACCAGTAGTGACTGGACGGCTTATCCCTTCGCCAGCATGAACCGCAAGGATTTCGACAACCTGTTGACGGTTTATCTGGACTCGGTGTTCTTTTCCTCTCTGGACCCGCTGGACTTTGCCCAGGAAGGGCATCGCCTCGAATTCGATACGCCAGACGATCCGTCCACCGACCTGGTCTACCGCGGTGTGGTCTACAACGAAATGAAAGGCGCCATGAGTGCGCCCACGTCACAGCTGTGGCAGAACCTGTCCAGCCACCTGTTCCCGACCACCACCTACCACTACAACAGTGGTGGTGAGCCAGACCACATTGTAGATCTGAGCTACGACGACCTGTTGCGCTTCTACCGTCATCACTACCATCCCAGCAATGCGATCTTTGCGACCTACGGGGACATTCCAGCTCACGAGCATCATGAACGCTTCGAGGAGCTGGCTCTGAAGCGGTTTGATCGTCTGGATGTGGAGCTGCCGGTACGTGATGAGAAGCGGATGTTCTCGCCGGTGCGCGTCGACCAGAGTTACGCCGTCAGTGAGGGCGAGGAAACCGGCCACAAGACCCATATCGTGATGGGCTGGTTGCTGGGACACAGCTTTGACCTGCAGGAAAACCTGGAGGGGCAGCTGCTGGCCAGTGTTCTTCTGGAAAACAGTGCGTCGCCCCTGATGCGGGCGCTGGAAACCACCGATATTGGTCATTCGCCGTCTCCGATGTGCGGCCTGGAAGACTCCAACCGTGAAATGACCTTTGTCTGCGGCATTGAGGGCAGTGACCCGGAGAGGCAGGACGACCTTGAAGCGCTGATCGAACAGACGTTGGCGAAGGTAGTGGAAGAGGGCGTCAGTGAGGATCGCCTGGAAGCCATTTTGCACCAGTTGGAATTGCATCAGCGCGAGATTGCCGGCGATAGCTTCCCGTATGGCCTGCAACTGATCATGACCGCGATTTCGCCGATGGTCCATGGCGGCGATCCGGTTGAGCTCCTGGATTTGGAGCCGGTCCTGGCTGATATGCGGGAAAAAATCCGTGATCCTCAGTATGTGCCCGGCCTGATCCGCCGCAAACTGCTGGAAAATCCGCACCGCGTTACCCTCACGCTGCGTCCGGATGACAAGCTGGAGAGTCGTCGCCAGGCGGCAATTCGCGATGCCCTTGCCCGCCGCAAGGCCTCGTTGACTGACGAAGAGGTTCGCCAGATTATCGAGCGCGCCCAGGCCCTGGAAGAACGGCAGACACGGAAAGACGACGATTCCATCCTGCCGAAGGTTGACCTGACCGACGTTCCCCTGCAGTTGCCGGAACCCGAGGCGCGGTTCGCCGGCGACATGCCTGCGACCATTTATGCCCGTGGCACCAATGGTCTGGTGTACGAGCAGGTGATCCTGCCGGTACCGAACCTGATCGAGGAAGAACTGTTGTTGCTGCCGTACTACACCACCCTGATTCCGGAAGTGGGTTGCGGCGACTTGGATTACCTGCAGATGCAGGATCGTATTTCGGCGGAATCCGGTGGCATCAGTGCGTCCTTCTCCGCCAAGGGAAAAATCGACGATGTTCAGGATCTTGAGGGTTATATCGTCTTTAATGGCAAGGCGCTGGCTCGAAACCGCGAGGCGTTGACTCGCCTCCTGAACGACGTCTTTGATGGCGCCCGCTTTGATGAGAAGGAGCGGGTGCGGGAGCTGATTGCCCAGATTCGTTCCCGCCGCGAGCAGGCGGTTACAGGCAGTGGCCATGCGTTGGCCATGGGGGCGGCATCGCAGGGAATCAGCCCGGGTGCGTGGCTGTCGTTCCGTCTTGGGGGATTGGAAGCTATCCGTGGCGTCAAGGCGCTGGATAAGTCCCTCAGCGAACCGGCCGAGCTCGACAGATTCTGTGAGCGGCTTGCAGCACTGCACGAACGTATTCGGAACCAGTCCCGTCAATTCCTGCTGATCGGTGAGGAAGAGCAGCTGGACCCGATGCTGACGGAAATGAAGACCGTTTGGGGCGACTCCGGTGCGGGAGAGCAAGCAGCCTGGAAGCTTGAGCCCGTCAGTTATCAGGCGCGTCAGGCGTGGTTAACGTCAACCCAGGTGAACTTCTGCGCCAAAGCCTACAGCACGGTTGCAATCGACCACCCGGACGCAGCGGCACTGACCGTTTTGGGTGGTTTCCTGCGCAACGGCTACTTGCACCGGGCGATCCGTGAAAAGGGTGGCGCCTATGGCGGTGGAGCTGGCCAGGACAGCGTGAACGGCACGTTCCGTTTCTTTTCATACCGCGATCCCCGGTTGGGCGAGACGTTGGAGGATTTTGACAACGCCCTGAAGTGGCTGCAGACCGAGCAGCACGATCCTCAGGAGCTGGAAGAATCCATTCTCGGCGTGATCGGGCAACTGGATCGCCCACGGTCACCAGCTGGTGCAGCCCGCCATGCTTTCCACAATCGCCTGTTCGGCCGGACGCCCGAGCAGCGTGCGCGTTTCCGGGAACGGGTGTTGGCGGTGACCCTGGATGATATGAAACGAGTGGCCCGCGAGTGGTTGAAGCCGGGCAGCGCCAGTGTAGCGGTTGTCACCAGCTTCGAAAATCGTGATACCGCTGAAAAACTGGGGCTGGAAATCCAGGAGCTATAAGGCACCTGAAAGCACCCGAAAACGGAAGGCCGACGCTCATTAAGGGAGAGGGCGTCGGCCTTTTTGTTATCTGCTCTATCGGTTCCGTTTAAGCCCGGTGCTGACCATGATGCGCGTAGAGATTTCCTCCACGGAATACGCGGTTGTGTTGAGGTAAGGAATTCGTTCCCGGCGGTACATCAGCTCAATTTCCTCAATTTCATGCATGCACTGCTTCATGGATGAATAACGGGAGTTCGGTCTGCGTTCGTTGCGGATGGTTGCCAGCCGCTCCGGCTCGATGGTCAGCCCAAAAATTTTCTCCTTGTGAGGCCGCAGCGCAGCTGGCATTTGCTGGTCGTCCAGATCTTCCTCGGTTATGGGATAGTTGGCCGCCTTTACACCATATTGCAGGGCCAGATACAGGCAGGTGGGCGTCTTGCCGCTGCGAGAGGCGCCGACGAGAATCAGGTCTGCCTCGTCGTAATGACGCGTGCGGGCGCCGTCATCGTTATCCAGCGCAAAATTAACAGCATGGATGCGCCGTTCGTAGCTGCCTTCGTTGTTGATGGCGTGTGATTTGCCAACGGTATAGGACGACGAGGACTGCAGCTCCTGTTCCAATGGATTCAGGAAGGTACCGAAGATATCCACCATGAAACCGTTTGCGCCGGCGATAACATCGCGGATATCGCTATTAACGATGGTGTCGAAAACCAGCGGCCGCATGCCATCGATTTCCTCCGCTTTATTGATGCGCTTGACCATCTCCCGGGCTTTGTCAGCGTCATCAATATATGGCACCGTAATGCGTTCAAACTCAATTTTCTCAAATTGTGCCAGAAGGCTGTGCCCCAAGGCCTCGGCGGTCAGGCCGGTGCCATCGGATATAAAGAAAGCGGTTCGTTTCATGGTGTGCGGTCCGGCTCCGTATTTGGCGGCTACCCTAGGTAAATTCCACAGGTTACAGTATCATACACGCCAAGTTCGAGAGCCCGCAGTGGAGAATGCAGTAATTGCAGGGTTGAAATCAGCTCCACCTGTCCGGTTTGGCTCTTTGCTACAATGAATCAAGGGAGACACGCTTTGGAAGATTACATTATCTGGTTTGATCACCTGGGAATGTCAGACGTTGACCGGGTCGGGGGAAAGAATGCCTCCCTCGGTGAAATGATCAGTAATCTTGCCAACGCAGGTGTTACCGTTCCGGGTGGCTTTGCTACAACCGCTCACGCCTACCGTGAATTCCTGGCCAAAGACGGTCTTCGTGAAAAGATCGACAACGCTTTGGACGCTCTGGACATCAATGATGTGAACGAGTTGGCTCGGGTCGGCTCCGAAATTCGCCAGTGGATTCTTGATACGCCATTTCCGGACGCGCTGGAAAAGCCACTTGCGGACGCCTACGCAAAGCTACGTGACGGCAACGACAACCTCGCGGTGGCGGTGCGTTCGTCAGCCACTGCGGAAGATCTTCCGGATGCGTCATTTGCTGGCCAGCAGGAGACTTTCCTTAACGTTGTGGGCCTGGAACAGGTGCGGACGTCAGTAAAGGAGGTCTTCGCCTCCCTGTTCAATGACCGCGCCATTTCCTATCGTGTCCACCACGGTTTTGATCACAAACAGGTAGCCTTGTCTGCTGGCATTCAGAAAATGGTGCGCAGTGAGACCGCTGCCAGTGGCGTTATGTTCACCCTGGACACGGAATCCGGTTTCCGGGATGTCGTGTTTATCACCGGCTCCTACGGCCTGGGTGAAACGGTGGTGCAGGGTGCTGTGAACCCCGATGAATTCTACGTTCACAAGCCCACCCTCACGGCGGGCAAGCCTGCCGTTCTGCGCCGCAACCTGGGTAGCAAGGCCATCAAGATGGTTTACCACACTGACCCCGCCGCAGAGCAGTTTGTGGAAACGGTCAAGGTTGAACAGGACGAACGTAATCGCTTCTGCATCACTGACGCGGAAGTGGAAGAACTGGCCAAGCAGGCCATGATCATCGAAAAGCATTACCAGCGCCCGATGGACATTGAATGGGCGAAAGATGGCGACGACGGCCGTATCTACATTGTGCAGGCCCGTCCGGAAACCGTTAAGAGCCGCGCTTCGGCCAACGTGATGGAGCGCTATCTGCTCAATGAGACCGGCACCATCCTGGTGGAGGGCCGCAGTATCGGCCACAAGATTGGCAGTGGCCCGGTCAAGATCATCACCAGTATCAAGGAGATGGACCGCGTACAGGCGGGCGATGTTCTCGTTACGGATATGACCGACCCGGACTGGGAGCCGGTGATGAAGCGGGCGTCCGCCATCGTAACCGACCGCGGTGGGCGTACCTGCCATGCTGCCATTATCGCGCGGGAGCTTGGTATTCCGGCCGTGGTGGGCTGTGGCGATGCCACGGAGATTCTGAAAGACGGCCAGGAAGTGACGGTGTCCTGTGCCGAAGGCGACACCGGGATGATCTACGAGGGCAGCCTCGATTTTGAGCTGAAGGAAAACACGGTAGACTCCATGCCCGCCATACCGTTCAAAATCATGATGAACGTGGGTAACCCGGACCGGGCCTTCGACTTCCAGGCGTTACCCAATGAAGGTGTCGGCCTGGCGAGACTCGAGTTCATCATCAACCGCATGATTGGCGTTCACCCGAAGGCGCTGCTGAATTTTGACGGCCTGCCGCGAGATATTCGTCAGACGGTGGAGAAACGGATCTCCGGGTACAGCTCGCCGGTGGACTTCTACGTCGACAAGCTGGTCGAGGGAATATCCACCCTTGCCGCTGCCTTTGCGCCCAAGAAGGTGATTGTGCGGCTGTCCGACTTCAAGTCCAATGAATACGCCAACCTGATCGGCGGTACCCTTTACGAGCCCGATGAAGAAAACCCGATGCTGGGCTTCCGTGGTGCCTCCCGGTATATCTCCGAAACCTTCCGTGATTGTTTCGAGCTTGAATGCCGGGCGTTGAAGAAAGTCCGTAATGAAATGGGGCTGACCAACGTTGAGATCATGGTGCCTTTTGTCCGCACGGTGGGAGAAGCCGAGCAGGTGGTGAACCTGTTGGCGGAAAATGGTCTCAAGCGTGGCGAGAACGGATTGCGTGTGATCATGATGTGCGAGCTTCCCGCCAACGCCCTGTTGGCCGAGCAGTTCCTGGAGCACTTTGACGGCTTCTCGATTGGTTCTAACGACCTGACCCAGTTGACCCTGGGGCTGGACAGGGACTCCGGCATCATTGCCCACCTGTTTGACGAGCGGAATGACGCCGTCAAGGCGTTATTGGGCAGTGCTATCCAGGCCTGCAAGAAGGCCAATAAGTACATCGGTATCTGCGGCCAGGGGCCCTCGGATCATCCTGACCTGGCCAAATGGCTGATGGATCAGGGGATCGATTCCGTATCCCTGAATCCGGACTCGGTACTGGATACCTGGTTCTTCCTCGCGGACGAGAAAATCGACTGACCATTTCGAGAAAAGGAGCACGTGCGTGCCTATCGTAACCCCTGATCTGTGTGACGATTACCCCGAAATCCTGGTGGTAGAGCCGGGTTTCCGCAACTTTGGTGGCGTGGACGCCTTCGGGGGCGAGATCGTGACGGTGAAATGCTTTGAGGACAATTCCATCGTTAAGGAACAGGTTGCCCTGCCGGGTAACGGTCGTGTGATGGTTGTCGATGGTGGCGGATCAAAGCGGGCCGCTCTGCTGGGTGACATGCTGGCCGAGAAAGCGGCGGGTAATGGTTGGGCTGGCCTGGTGATCTATGGCTGCATTCGCGATGTAGATGTCATTGGAAAGACAGCCCTGGGAGTGCAGGCGCTGGGTACGCATCCGCGCAAGACCGAGAAGCGTGGAGTGGGTGATCTGGACGTGCCGGTCACCTTCGGAGGCGTGACCTTCCATCCTGGCCATTACATCTATGCCGATAACAACGGTATCGTGGTTTCCGAAAAGCCACTGAAGATCGACTGATACGGCCGTTTGCCCGGTAGTTCCCCCGTACTCTACCGGGCTACATTTCCCTTGACCGCACCGGTCAGCGTTTTACCTTTACAATCTCCATCCCCAGGAGAAACCCATCCCCGTCAGGAACACAGCGAAGCACGCGGCAGACCGTTTCGAATGGCGGGAATTGCTCGCTGGTGGAAGGTAGAAGGGTGTGGATTTCATCCCCTTCGGCAAACGCCCTTTCTACGTATAGCTGCATGCCAGTGCCGCTGAGATCCCGGCAAATGCCTGGAATCGCGACGCCATTGCTGTCTGTGAGTTCGATTTCCGAGTTCATTGTCATGCGGTGGAAATCGCGTTTTTCTGAATAGTCCTTCATGGTTTCAGACATCCCGGCACCTCGCGGTTGTTGTTTTGTTAGTTATAAATGCTAAGGGCGGAAGCGTCAAAGAATTCATGGGAATAAAAATTCGGGAAGCCCTTATATTTAGTATTTAGGTTTCCCGAATGACACTATATGTGGGTTTTCGAAGAGGCGCTTCCTCCAACGTCTCCCGCGATGGGGAGGTGTTCTATGCCCAGTTGTCCGTTTTCCGTGAAGGCTTGAGCAGCGGGATAACAAGGGCCAAAATCACCCCGAGCAGCACAAGGGCTGCACCCAGTAGCATGAAATCGGATTCCTTTTTGGCTTCCAGGCGCTCCTTTTCTGCAGTGAGCACTTCCAGGTCGTTGCGCAGCTTCTGGTTCTCTTCGCGAAGCTCGCTATTCCGCCGATTCAGATTGATGGAGTCCGAAGCGACTTCCTTGATATTACGAAGTTCTTCGCTGAGTCTTCCTGCGCGGGCTTCCAGGGACTCTTCCGAGCTCCTGAGTTCGTTCCGTTCCGTTGTGACTTCCTCAAGCTGCGTCCTGAGATTATTCAGTTCATTGCGGGCTTGTTCCAGTTGCCGGTTGGTGGCTTCCAGACGTTGGCGCGCAATAGGAGTGTCGGTGAGATAGCGTGACACCATCCAGCCTTCGATGCCGTCCGGCGTGCGTACACGGCTATACCCTGATTCCGATGTTTCCAGCAGCTCAAGCGAGGTTCCGCTCCGGACTCCTGAGTGCAGGATTCGGTACTGTGTCCCTTCACCACTTCGGATCGGAGCGTAGAGCGTGTCATCGACATAAACGGTTTTGGCGTGGGTTGACGTTGCAGCCACCATCAAAACGATAATGCAGGTAATCAGACGTAAAGGCGTCACTGGTTTTATTCCCTGGAACAGCGATTTAAGGCGCAATTTTGTCATAGATGCCGGGTCATACAAGGTGGAGTTCATTACAAAAAGCTCATGGTGCCAGGTGCAGGCAACCGTGCGCCCTCAGGGCAGTACAGCCTTGAAGGGTTTGACGATCACTTTCTGGTACACACCGGCATCCACGTAGGGGTCGGCATCGGCCCAGGCCTGGGCCGATGCCAATGAATCAAATTCGGCTACAACCAGGCTGCCGGTGAACCCTGCGTCACCGGGTTCCGGTGTGTCCAGGGCCGGGTGGGGACCCGCGACCAGAAGGCGGCCTTCGTCTCTGAGCAGCTTTAGCCGTTCAATGTGGGCAGGACGGGCAGAAGACCTCAGCGGCAGGCTGTTCTCGACATCTTCGCTGATGATGGCGTAGTACATGATATTCTCCGGATATTTACTGACACAGTGTAATACCTGGCTGGTACACTGGCGTTGATGGTATTTACTCTGAAATCGGGAAAGATGTGACTATAACCCAAGAAGCTGACTTCTGCATTGATCTGCATTGCCACACGACGGCGTCCGACGGCGCGCTGCCACCGAAGGAATTGGTCGCACGTGCGCACGCCAGAGGTGTTACCCACCTTGCCATAACAGATCACGATACCATCGCCGGGCTTGAAGAAGCATCGGAGGCCGCACGGGAGGCTGGTCTTACGCTGATCGCCGGTACCGAGCTGTCCTGCCTCTGGAAAAGTCACACCATACACGTAGTCGGGCTTGATTTTGACGTTGATGACGACCGTCTGAAGCAGGCATTGGAGCGGCAGAACACGAACCGTTGGTCCCGAGCCCGCACCATTACCGACAAGCTTTCAAAGCTGAAAATTGAAAACCTGCTCGAGAAGGCAACGGATAAGGCGGGCGGCGACGTGCCCGGTCGGCCTCATTTTGCCAGGGTGCTGGTGGAAGAGGGGGTGGTAAAGGATATCGCCCAGGCGTTCAAGCGCTACCTTGGAGCTGGCAAGGCGGGGGATGTAAAGGGTTTCTGGCCTGAATTGCCGGAGGTAGTCCGGTGGATTACGGAGGCCGGAGGTGTGGCCGTGCTGGCTCACCCCAGGAAGTACAAGCTTACCGCAACCAAACTGCGCGCGCTCGTTGCCGACTTCCGTCAGGCGGGAGGCCGGAGTATTGAAGTCTCAACGTCGGGGCAGTCCAGCGGTGATCTGGGCTTTTTGGCGGAACTGTGTCGTCGGGAAAACCTGCTTGCCTCCCAGGGCAGCGATTTCCATTTTCCCGGTGCACCCTGGTGTGAGCTTGGGGTCATCATGAAAATGCCAGACGGGCTTGAGCCTGTCTGGCATCATTTCAAACAACCGGCAGGGGTTCCCGCAGCGGTTTAATCCGGTGCGTGGAACAGCAGGTATAGGTCGGTCAGCGAGTCGGGAATGGCGTCCGCCATTTGCCGGGACAGTTTCTCGCTGTTGCGGACATTCTGGAAGTCTTCATCCTCGAACAGCCCAGACAGCGTGAGCATCGGCACCAGCAGGTCTGCGGTTTCCTCCTCGCCGGCTTCCAGCCAGGCTTCCTCATTCTCGAGGAAGGTGTCCACGAACCCGGCACACCAGTTCTCCAATGCATTCATCGGATCGCCATCTTCAGGTTCCGGCAACTCAAGGGGCTGGCCCATGTCCAGTGCGTGTGCCATATCCCTGCCGAGTTGCTCAACGGCCTGGCGGAACACATCCGGAACCTGGCCGCTGGGCGCCTGTTCGGCGCCCGTGGCCAGCCTGAAGATGTCTTCAGTGCTCAAGGATGTCGGGCCTACCACGCTGGCGCAGACAACCCCATGCAAACCGAAGAAATCCAGGGCCTCGTCGCCCCAGGGTTCTGCGAAAAGGATGTCTTCCAGCGCTTCGATGTCCGAATCTGATAGCATTCGTCAGTTACTCCCGGCCTTTTTGGCCTCTTCGGCTGCCCGCTGACGCTTACGGACTTCCCTCGGATCATTGTAGGCACGGCCCGGGGTTACCGGTACACTCACCTGCTCACTCGGCTTTTCTTGCTCAGCCGCGGGCTCAACCGGCTTCTCTGCAGGTTTTTGCGTTTCCTCTGCCTCGGAGGCCTCGGCTTTCGGTTCCGCCGCTGGTTTGCTGGTCGTTTCCTGCGGTTCTTTCACCGTATCCGCTGCTGCCGGCTCGCTCGCCGGGGTGGCGGTATCGGGTTGTTCCGCTTTCTCGGTTTTGGTTGCCGTCGGCTCAGCGTCAGCAGTGCTGTCGGCCTTGGATTCAGCCTTGGATTCCGCCTTGGGTTTGGTGTCAGCTTCTGTTGGTTGTGGCTTGGCATCCACTTCCTGCTTGGGGGTTTCGGCCTCTACCACGGCCTCTGGGGTTTCTTTGCCCGGAGTTGCCTTTTCAGCCTTGTCGGCCGTCGTCGCATCTGCGTCGGTGGGTTCAGCCTTCTTTTCAGCCGGTTTCCTGGATGACCGGCGTGGACGGGCAGGGCGTTTCGGCTTCTCCTCAGCAATAGTCTCGGACTCTGCTTCAGATTTCACTGCCTCATTGCCCGCGGTGTCCGGCTGGTCGGGCTTCGCGGTGCCAGACGTTGCCGGCTGCGGCTGTTTTTCGGGCGCTTTATTGGGCTCCGCACTTTCGGCCGTTGGTTCCGCAGGTTTCGTCGCCGATTTCTCGACCGGTGCTTCCGTCGCGCTTTCCGCTGACGTCGCTTCGACAGGCTTTTCAGCCACGCTTTCCGCCGGCTTCGGCTCTGCCGTATTGGCCGCGGCTACGTCCGGCTTTCCTGCGGGCTGAGTTGCAGGTTGCTTGTCGGTCTGCTCTTCCGGCTGAGTATCCTTCTGATGCCTTTCGCTGCGGGCGGACTTCCGATCTGCCGGTGTTGACGCCGGGTTTTCAGCAGGGGAGCCGTCGCGATTACGATTACGTCTTGGTTTGCGACGTTTTTCATCGGAGCCGGACTTGTCGGCGGCAGCGCTTTTCTGGGAACTGGTGTCCTGTTGTTCCTGACGGTCCTTCTGGTCCCTGCTGGTCTGGGGCTTGTTGCGCCCTTGCCCGCGTCCCTGGCCGTCTTTGCGGTTGCCATCCCTGCGGCTATCGGCTGTCTTGTCGGCGCTCTTGTCAGCACTTCCCTGCTGGCCCTGGCCACTGCGGCCCTGGTCGTCTCCGCGATTGCGGTTTGCACCTCGGTTACGTCCCCGGTTGTCATCGCTGCGGCTGCTGTCGCCACGATTGGCGCCGGCCTGACGGCGGTCAGCACCACTGCGATTTCCGGAGCGGTTGTCGTCGCGGGCCACCCTGGATTTACGACGGTCCTGGCGGTCCTGGGTACGGCGGTCGTCACGGTTGGAGCCGCTAGGCTGTTCCCGTTTCACTGGTGGTTCACCGATGACTTCCTCACCGCTGAAGAAATCCGCAATCTTGCGGCCAAGTTTGCGGAACAGGCCATCAGTCTGTTCGGCCGGGGTTTCTTGCGCTGCCTTTTCCGGGGCAGGTGCGGGCGCAACCGGGCGAATGGCTTTCACCGCTGCCTGTTCGCGGACCGGTGGCTGGGCAGCAGGGGCCTCGAAGATTTCTTCTTCCCGTTCACTGTATTCCTGAGCGACCTGGTAGCTCGATACATGCTCCACGCCGGTCTCATCGTCACGCATGCGCAGGATTTCGAAGTGAGGTGTTTCCATGTGAGGTGCGGGAACCACCACCACTTCTACTTCCTGGCGTGCTTCGATGTCGGCCAACTGCTTGCGCTTCTCGTTTAGCAGGAATGTGGCAACGGCGACGGGCACCACGGCACGGACCTGGCCGGTCTTTTCCTTGGAGGATTCCTCGTAGATCAGGCGCATGATGCTCAGGGCCAGAGACTCAATGCCCCTGATGGTGCCCTGGCCTTCACAGCGAGGGCAGACTTCGCTGCGGGTCTCGCCCAGGGATGGGCGCAAACGCTGGCGAGACATTTCAAGCAGGCCAAAGCGTGAAATCTTGCCCACTTGTACCCGGGCGCGGTCGATTTCCAGTGCTTCGCGCATCTTCTGCTCGACTTCGCGCTGGTGCTTGGCCGGGGTCATGTCGATAAAGTCGATCACGATCAGGCCGCCCATGTCCCTGAGACGCAGTTGGCGGGCAATCTCTTCCGCCGCTTCCAGGTTGGTCTGGAGCGCGGTTTCCTCAATGTCGTGGCCCTTGGTGGCACGGGAGGAGTTGATGTCAATGGACACCAGTGCCTCGGTGGGATCGATCACGATGGAGCCACCGGAGGGCAGCTTCACTTCACGCTGGAACGCGGTCTCGATCTGGCCTTCGATCTGGTAACGGCTGAACAGGGGGATTTCGTCCTTGTACAGCTTGATCTTGTTTTCGAACGAGGGCATGACGGCGCGAACGAAGTTCAATACATCCTCGTACACCGTTGCGGCGTCAATCAGTACCTCACCAATGTCCTGGCGAAGATAGTCGCGTACAGCGCGGATAATGACGTTGCTTTCCTGGTGAATAAGGAACGGCGCCTTGCGCTCACCGGCGGCCTGGGTAATGGCCTCCCAGAACTGGACGAGGTAGTCCAGGTCCCACTGCAGCTCTTCGGTGGTGCGGCCGATGCCGGCGGTACGAACGATGATGCCCATGGACTTGGGCACCTGTACATCGTTCATGGCCTCTTTCAGCTGCGCCCGCTCTTCACCTTCGATACGACGGGAAATGCCGCCGGCGCGAGGATTGTTGGGCATGAGCACGAGGTATCGGCCCGCAAGGGAGATAAAGGTGGTGAGGGCTGCACCCTTGTTGCCACGTTCTTCCTTATCCACCTGAATAATGACTTCCTGACCTTCGGCAACCACATCCTTGATGTTGATCTTGCCTTCAATCTGGCCGGGTGATTTCTTGAAATACTCCTTGGAGATTTCTTTGAGAGGAAGGAATCCGTGGCGTTCCGCGCCGAAGTCCACAAAAGCGGCTTCCAGGCTTGGCTCTACACGGGTTATGCGACCCTTGTAGATATTGGCTTTCTTCTGCTCACGGGAGCTGGATTCGATGTCGAGGTCAAACAGACGCTGGCCGTCAACCAGGGCTACGCGCAACTCTTCGGGATGAGTCGCATTGATCAGCATTCTTTTCATGGAAAGAAATGGTTCCTGTCGTTTGGTTTGGACAGAAAACCTGGGGAATAGCATCAGCGAAGCAGAACTTGCGTGCCGTGGGCCCCTTGTAACAGGGGTAATCCGACGGCCAGACGAATCAGATCCCTGCGGGGAATTTTCCCGGGGTTCCGAGGCCACCGCCGACGGTTCGCCTGCCTGTGGGCAGGAAAGAGTCGCTTTGGGTCAGAGTCTGTTGGCGCATGTTATCCGTTTTCAGGTTCACGCGGGTGCCTGGGTCTCACGTCGTATTCGTATGCTGGACGGCCCGGCCCTGCGTGCTGGTAATGATTCTTCGCGATGTCGCCCGACGGTTTTCCGTACGGTTTCTTGTTCCCCCGGCTTCTGGACAGTCGCTGTAATCAGCGTCTTCCGTTTTGGCCCGGGAGGATTTCAATCGCCGAGCCCGGTAATGATTGGGCTTTCGGCGTTCAAACTCTCAAATAGTGTCGGTATACTCCTGCCGCTCCGGCTTCTGGCATACTGGCCAGGCCGTAGACAAACGGCAGAGCACGCCGGAATATAACAGTATTCGCCGGCTCCTTCAATCCCGCAGGGTTTCCAGCGGTAAGGTATCCATGTCCAGATCGACCAGGCAAAAACGTCCCTCTTCGTCATCGCAGCCTGTCAGTGGCGAAAAGAGTAGCTCTGTGCCCGGCTCCAGAGGTGGCGAAATCAGGCAGGGTGTGCGAAAGGTGGTGGTTGATGAGGATAACCACGGTCAGCGCGTGGACAACTACCTGATGGCGCAGATCCGGGATGTACCGCGCAGTATCATCTATCGGATTATCCGCAAGGGCGAGGTGCGCGTGAACAAGGGCAGGGTGAAGCCCGACACCCGTCTGAATACGGGTGATGAGGTGCGCATTCCACCGGTTACCCGAAAGGAAAAGCCGGCGCAGGTAGTTCCAGGCTCCCGGGTTCAGGGGGTCATGCAGGACGCGGTGGTGTTTGAAAATGATCAGATGCTGGTGGTTAATAAGCCATCCGGTATAGCGGTTCACGGTGGTAGCGGGCTGGATTTCGGGCTGATCGAAGTCTTGCGGGCGGCGCGGCCGGAGGCCCGGTTTCTGGAGCTCGTGCATCGGCTTGATAGGGATACATCGGGGCTGGTGATGGTTGCAAAGAAGCGTTCTGCGTTGCGTTATCTGCAGGACGAGTTGCGTCACAAGCGTATTCGTAAGCATTATCATGCTCTGGTGGCGGGCGACTGGCCTGGGGCTGTCAGGAAGGTCAGCGAGCCGTTGCTGCGGTTTGAGCTTGGCTCCGGTGAGCGCCGTGTTCGCGTGGATGAGGCTGGAAAGGACTCTCTCACCCGCTTCCGGGTATTGGACTCCTTTTCAGGGTATACCCTGGTTGAGGCCTCACCGGTAACCGGTCGCACCCATCAGATCCGTGTTCACAGTGCCTGGGCGGGGCATCCGATTGCTGGCGATGACAAGTATATGGATGATGTAAGCCTGCGGGCATTTCGTTCCGCCGGCGGTCAGCGTTTAATGCTCCACGCCCGCGCCCTGGACTTTACGCTGCCCTCCACGGGAGAGCCAGTTCATCTTGAGGCTCCCTATGATGAGGCTTTCAGCGAACTCATGGCCAAGCTGGCGGCGCGCCGGAAGGCCTCCGAATAATCCGTTGTTCTGTGGTTCGCAAGCAGAATGACCGCACCAAGGTAGTATCAATGGACGTAAAGGTCGTGATTTTTGACTGGGACGGAACGCTGGTGGATTCCGTTGATCATATTGCCGACAGCCTTCATCAGGCGGCCACCGAGCTGGGGTATCCGGAACTGGAGCGGGAAGCCTATCGCGATATTATCGGCCTGGGCATGATTGAAGCTCTGGAAAAGCTATATCCCGGTATAACGCGGGAGGAAATGACGGCGATTCGCGAAGGTTATGCCCGTTATTTTTTCTCCAAGGTGACTACGCCCCAGAATGTGTTTGCGGGCATGGCGGACGTACTGGCTGACCTTCGTACAGCGGGGCGCGGCTGCTCGGTGGCCACCGGCAAGAGCCGCCGCGGCCTGGAAGGTGCTTTGGTGTCCAGCGGGCTTGGGCCGCATTTTGATATCACTCGCTGCGCGGATGAAACCCGCTCCAAGCCCGACCCGGCAATGCTCGGAGAGATCATCCGCTTTTACGGCATTGAGCCGGCGGAAGCGGTTATGATCGGCGATACCCGGTACGATCTTGAGATGGCCCAGCGTATCGGGATGCCGTCTATTGGTGTGGAGTGGGGTGTGCATAAACGTGATGTGCTGGGGCATTACGCACCGCACGCGGTCGTCGATTCGGTAAAAGACCTGCGCGACGTACTCGGCCTCTGAGCCGCAACAGTAACAGGAAGTAGCAATGAGCGATTGGGAATCAGACAGGCATCCTGGCTGGGGGAGCGAACCAGAAAACCCGGAAAGCGGGGCGAAAAGGCCTGAGGGAAGTCGCCGCAAGCCGGCGATGCCGCCGGAGTCGGCTCGTGATTGGAAATTGATCGAAAAGTTGGTGATGTCTCTGCAGTCAGAGCAGCGAAAAAGCCGTCGCTGGGGGATATTTTTCAAGCTGCTGACGTTCGGGTATCTCTTTGCCTTGCTGCTGATGATCCAGTTCCCGCTAAGCGGTGCGCTGGAATCCGCTGCCAAGGGAAAGCATACGGCACTCGTTGAGATCGAGGGCACTATTGCGGCAGATGAGCTCGCCAGCGCCGACAACATCGTAGGTTCCCTGCGCGAAGCGTTTGAGGCAGAAAATTCGGTGGGGGTGATCCTGCGCATCAACAGTCCGGGCGGCAGTCCGGTCCAGTCCGGTTACGTCTATGACGAAATCGTTCGGTTGAGGGGTGAGTATCCGGAGAAAAAAGTGTACGCGGTGATTTCCGATATTGGTGCCTCTGGCGCCTACTATATTGCTGCGGCTGCTGATGAAATATACGCCGACAAGGCGAGTCTCGTGGGTTCCATCGGTGTGGTGGCCGGAGGTTTCGGATTTACGGGGATCATGGACAAACTGGGGGTCGACCGCCGTCTGTACACGGCGGGTGAGAACAAGGCGTTCCTGGATCCGTTCTCACCGGAGGAAGAAGAAGAGGTGCAATTCTGGCAAGACGTTCTGGAAACCACTCACAGTCAGTTTATCGAGAGTGTGCGGAAGGGGCGGGGTGATCGGCTTGCGGATGACGAGCAACTGTTCTCAGGGCTGGTCTGGAGTGGTGAGCAGGCGCTTGAGCTTGGCCTGATTGATGGTCTTGGCAGTTCTTCGCATGTGGCGAGACAGGTGATAGGCCAGGAGGATCTTGTGGACTACAGCCGCCGAGAATCGCCGTTCCAGGAAATTGTTGACCAGTTCGGCGTTTCTGTGGGCAGTGGTATTGCCCGCTACTTCGCTGAATCGCGGCTGGAGCTGCGCTGAGGGTCGTGGGGCTGATGCAGTGGATTCAGCCCCCAATTTAGCAGCATTCTGGTGAGTGCGATCAACGGCAGCCCGATCAGGCTGTTCGGATCGTCCCCTTCCAGTCGCTTGAACAGGGTGATGCCCAAGCCTTCCATTTTGAAGCTGCCTGCGCAGTCGTAGGGTGTCTCAGTGTGTAGGTAGTTGTCGATTTCGTCCGCGTCTAGCTCCCGGAAATAGGCATGGAAGTGTTCGCAGTGGCTCTGCCGTTCGTTGGTGCCGGAATCCAGCAGTACCAGGCCCGTCAGGAATGAGACTCTCTGGCCGCTGCTGCGCTTCAGCTGCTGCACGGCGCGCTCATGGTTTCCCGGCTTGTTCAGCACGGTGCCATCCTCGAGGCAGGCAATCTGGTCAGAGCCGATGATCCAGTGGTCAGGATAATCCCCGGCGAGCGCTTCGGCTTTCTTTAGCGCCAGTCGCACGGCCAGCTGTTCCGGGCCTTCACTTATCTCTGGTGATTCATCGACGTTCGGTGATGCGGCCTGGAAGGGCAGTCCCAGCCGTTCCATCAGCTGTCGCCGGTAAGGTGATGATGAGGCAAGCAGAAGTGGGCGGTGTTGCATTGGGTTCCTTATGTCATTGCTTGGTATTATCGTAGAATACACCTATCCGCAGTGTAACCCTTGCCCAAAAGCGCATGAAGTCTTTGACAGCGGGCGGTCAGGTCCCTAAAATTGCGCGCCTATGTCAAAAGCCTCAAGCACCGAGCTGCCCAAAACTGTCGATCCTTACCGATTGGCAGAGCAACAAATAGTGTTGGAGGGAGAAATTCCTCTGCAGGCATTGTCTCGTTTTGGTGATTCTGTATTTGGTTTTGAGGACGGCGCAGTGTGCCGGGTGAGCCTGTCATTCTCCATGGACGGCGAACGCCGACGCATGGTGACAGGTGAGCTGGAAGCACCGGTTACCCTGGAGTGTCAGCGCTGCATGGGGCCCATGCAAAAGACACTGGTCTCCCACTTTACATTGGGGTTGGTGACCAGCGATGAGCAGGCCCAGCAGTTGCCAAAAGAGCTTGAACCGTTTCTGACGAACGATTTCAGCGCGGATTTGTGGTCCTTGACTGAGGACGAACTGTTGCTGGTTCTGCCGCCGTTTCCGCTTCATGAGCGTGACGAATGTCCCGCCCGAGAAGAGCTGGAAGCCTTTGAACCGGATGAATCCGGGGACGAGCCGGTCAGGAAGTCTGAAGACAACCCGTTCAGCGTACTGGCGGATCTCAAGACAAAGAAACATTAATCAGGCGTCGTTTTCCCTGGAAACCGTCGCGAATTTAACGAACACACGTTTATCAGGTCAGGAGCATAATCATGGCTGTACAGAAAAATCGAAAAACCCGCTCAAAGCGCGGTATGCGTCGTTCACACGATGCTCTGAGCACGGCAGCTCTGTCCACTGACACCACGACTGGTGAAGTGCATCGTCGTCACCACGTGTCGCCGGACGGTTTTTACCGTGGCAAGCAGGTAATTGAGGCTCGCGACGAGTAAACCGTCGCGAGCAATCCACCCGCCAGTGCGAGATGGAGGAACGGTGAAGCCGGTCACCATCGCAATTGACGCCATGAGTGGTGATCGCGGAGCCGATGTTGTGGCCTCCGCTGCACTGGATGCGGTGAAAGAAAACGAAGCCTTGAGTCTCGTTCTGGTAGGAATCCGGAGTGAGCTAGAGGCTTTGTTGCATCCTGGGCACTCGCGAATTCGTATCGTCGAAGCTGCCGATGTCGTGCGGATGAATGAGCGGCCCTCCCATGCGCTTCGCCACAAACGCAATTCGTCCATGGCCGTGGCGCTGGGGCTTGTTCGCGATGGCGTTGCTCAAGGTTGTGTCAGTGCTGGCAATACCGGCGCGCTCATGGCGTTCGGCCGTTCTGTTATCCGTATGTACCCGGGTATTGAGCGCCCTGCAATCGCCAAACTGATTCCGTCGCTTCGGGGGCGTTGCCACGTGCTCGATCTGGGCGCCAACGTGGACTCCACTGCGGAAAACCTCTATCAGTACTCACTGATGGGCTCACTGATGGCATCGGCCATCTGCAATCAGCCAGAACCTCGAGTCGCTCTGCTTAATGTTGGCGAAGAGGAGATCAAGGGCAATGAGCAAGTGCGGCTTGCCTCTCACATGCTGGCCCAGTGCGATACCATCAACTACATCGGATACATCGAGGGCAGTGATCTGTTCCGCGACGTGGCGGATGTGGTGGTGTGCGACGGTTTCGTCGGGAATATTGCCCTGAAGACGGGTGAGGGCGTTGCCGGTCTGCTGATTGAGTTGCTGGAACAAGCCTTTACGAAAACGTTTTACGGCAAGTGCGTCGGCTTCTTCGCGCGGCCGATCATCGGACGGCTGCTCCGGCTTATGGACCCCTCAAGGCATAACGGTGCCAGTCTCCTTGGCCTTCAAGGGGTGGTGATAAAGAGCCATGGCAACGCCAACGAGCGCGCCATGCTGGCCGCCATACGTCAGGCGGTTCGTGAAGTTGAGCTGGAAGTGCCCAGCCGCATAAACGACCGTCTCGATGACCTGATGATCTGAGCGCTCAAGCCTTAACCTGTCCCTGAGACTAAAGTCTCTCCCCATTTTTGCTAGATTGGCTGGATCGGCCCCCAGGTTGTACTATTGGCTAATCTCCCGTAACCCCTCATTGACGGTAAGATTCCCACTATGAAATCAGCCTTTATTTTTCCCGGACAAGGATCGCAGTCTGTCGGTATGCTGGGAGCAGCAGCCGAGAACTGGCCGATCATAGAAAAAACGTTTTCCGAAGCCTCCGATGTACTGGGGTATGATCTCTGGCACCTGTGCCAGCATGGCCCTGCGGAAGAGCTTAATCAGACCACGGTTACCCAGCCAGCGCTGTTGGCGGCGAGCGTCGCGCTCTGGCGGCAGTGGTTTGTAGCAGGAGGTCAGGCGCCTGACTTTGTCGCCGGGCACAGCCTGGGTGAGTACAGTGCGCTGGTTGCAGCGGAAAGCCTGAACTTTTTTGATGCCATTAAACTGGTGCAACTGCGTGGCGAGCTCATGCAGGCCGCCGTGCCAGCCGGCGAAGGCAAGATGGCAGCCATTCTTGGTCTCGAAGACGACGACGTAACCGCCGCCTGTGCCGAGGCGGCGAATGGTGACGTGGTTGCCGCCGTCAATTTCAATGCCCCTGGGCAAGTAGTGATTGCTGGTGCTGCTGGAGCGGTTGAACGCGCCATCGAAGCCTGCAAGGCCCGAGGTGCCCGCAAGGCCATGCCATTGCCGGTGAGTGTGCCTTCCCACTGTGCCCTGATGAAGGGAGCCGCGGAGGAACTGGCAACCGCGTTGGACGAAGTAACGTTTAACGATGCTGTCATCCCGGTAGTTCAGAATGTTACCGCTTCCGTCGCCCAGGACAGTGAATCCCTCAAGGCTAATCTGGTCAAGCAGCTATACTCTCCGGTGTTGTGGACCGATACCGTTCGTAAACTGGTGGCAAATGATGTGCGGATCGCTGTAGAGTGCGGCGCCGGTAAAGTCCTTGCAGGGCTGGCGAAGCGCATTGACCGTGAATTGTCGGTTTACGGCATTGACGAGCCGGATGCGCTGGCAAAGGCGTCAGAGGCATTTGGACAGTAATAAATAGGAGCAACACATGTCTCTTGAAGGCAAAACAGCGCTGGTAACGGGTGCAACTCGCGGGATCGGAAAGGCCATTGCAAAGGCGCTGGCAGATCAGGGCGCCATGGTGGTCGGTACGGCAACCAGTGAGAATGGCGCCGAGTCGATTTCCGCTGACCTGAAAGCAGCAGGCGCGAAGGGTTTCGGTATCGTAATGAACGTCGCCGACCCAGGCAGCATCGAGGCTGGCCTGAAGGAAATCAACGAGAAAGCCGGTGCGCCGGCGATCCTGGTCAACAACGCAGGGATCACTCGTGATAATCTGCTGATGCGGCTGAAGGACGATGACTGGGCGTCGGTGGTGGAAACCAACTTGTCCAGCGTCTACCGGACCAGCAAGGCCGTATTGCGGGGAATGGCCAAGGCGCGATGGGGTCGGGTGATCAATATCAGCTCGGTTGTGGCTGGTATGGGTAACCCCGGACAGGCCAACTATTGCGCTGCCAAGGCCGGAGTTGAGGGTTTTACCCGCAGCCTGGCGAAAGAAATGTCGAACCGGGGCATTACCGCCAATTGCGTAGCGCCCGGATTTATCGATACGGATATGACCCGAAAACTGGACGACAAGCAACGCGAGGCTATGATGGAAGTCATACCTGCCGGTCGTCTGGGTGAGCCGGAAGAAGTGGCTGCGGTGGTTGCCTTCCTGGCGTCGGAGGCCGCTGGTTACGTGACGGGCGAAACGATCCACGTGAACGGTGGTATGTACATGGGATAGTCCCTGCGGGGACGTGTGCGCAAACCCTTGTCGCACAACATGTTTGAATGGAACCCCTGCTTGTTTGCAGGTATGGTTTAAACTAAACTGGCAGCACTTAAGTTGCTTGGTTGACACAAAAGTGAGGACATTATGAGTACAGTTGAAGAGCGCGTGAAGAAGATCGTTTGTGAGCAGTTGGGCGTTAAAGAGTCCGAAGTTCAGAACACATCTTCTTTTGTAGAGGACCTTGGCGCTGACTCACTGGACACCGTTGAGCTGGTCATGGCACTCGAAGAAGAGTTCGAGACCGAGATTCCCGACGAGGAAGCGGAAAAGCTGGCGAGTGTCCAGGACGCGATCGACTACATCGTCGCGCACACCTGATACTCTGCACGCTTTATCGCCAGGCAAAAAGCCGTCCATGTGACTAGACATCGGACGGCTTTTTTATTGGCAGGAATTCCAGTCCATGATCAGCAAGGAACTCAGGTGAAGGGGTATGGCTAAACGACGTGTTGTAATCACAGGCATGGGAATGCTCTCGCCACTGGGTAACGATGTGGATTCGTCCTGGGACGGCATTTGTTCCGGTCGCAGCGGCATTGCCGGAATCGACCGTTTTGATACCACCGGATACAACACACGGATCGGCGGTGGCATCAAGAACCTGGATATTGAACCGTACCTGTCCACGAAGGACGCCAGAAAACTGGATGCCTTCATTCATTACGGCCTGATCGCCGCTCAACAGGCGGTAGATGCCAGTGGTCTTGATGAGTACACCGATCTTGATCGTGAAAGGGTAGGGGTTGCCATCGGCTCAGGCATAGGCGGTCTTGAATACATCGAGAAGAACGTGATCACGATGGAGAAGTCCGGGCCGCGAAAAGTGTCTCCCTTCTTTGTGCCAGCCTCCGTAATCAACATGATTTCAGGAAACGTGGCTATCCGCTTTGGCTATAAGGGCCCAAACATCGCCATCGTGACAGCCTGCACGACCGGCACCCATAACATTGGCTATGCAGCGCGCACCATTGCTTACGGTGATGCCGATGTGATGTTGGCCGGCGGTTCGGAAATGGCCACCACCCGAAGCTCAATTGCCGCGTTTTCGGCAGCGCGTGCGCTGTCCACCCGCAATGACGACCCGGAAAAGGCCAGCCGGCCGTGGGATCGTGGCCGCGACGGCTTTGTGCTCAGCGACGGCGCCGGCGTGCTGGTGCTGGAGGATCTCGAGCACGCGAAACGCCGTGGTGCCACCATTCATGGCGAAGTGATCGGTTTCGGTATGAGCGACGATGCGTTCCATATAACTGCTCCCCCAGAGAACGGTGAGGGTGCCGCGCGCTCCATGAAGAATGCGATTCGCGATGCCGGGCTCGGCGCCGACGACATCGACTACATCAATGCCCATGGCACTTCGACGCTCGTGGGAGACCTGGCAGAAGTGTCTGCCGTGAAATCGGTATTTGCCGACCACGCTTACAAGTTGGCTGTCAGCAGCACCAAATCCATGACCGGGCACTTGCTTGGCGCTGCCGGGGCCGTTGAGGCGATTTTCTCGGTATTGGCGATCCGGGAAGGTATGCTGCCGCCGACCGTCAACCTTGACGATCCCGATGATGGTTGTGACCTGGATTTTGTGGCCGGTAAGAGCCGCAAAGCTGATGTCCGGGTTGCGTTGTCCAACTCTTTTGGCTTTGGTGGTACAAACGGCACCCTGATTTTCCGTCGTTACGAGGATTGACCGGGTTGTGTTGAACGTTATTCGCCCCGACGGCAATGGAGTTTCAGCGACAGACCGGGGGTTGGCCTACGGTGATGGGTTGTTTGAAACCATCCGTATGCGTGGCCGGCAAGCCGTGCTGCGCTCATACCATCTGGATCGTATGGTGGCCGATGCTGGCCGCTTGGGCATTCCGGTTGAGCGCAGTGACCTGGATGCTGAAATTAGCCGCTCGGGTTGCGATTTGGCGTCCCAATACGGCGACGACTGGGTGCTGAAGCTCGTCCTCACTCGAGGGAGTGGCGGGCGAGGTTATCGGTCTCCTGTCGAGTGTGAGCCAAGCCTGATTGTCACCTCCTCTCCGATGCCCATACTTCCCCCGCCGGGAGGAGTGGTTGCAGCGCTGTCCGAGTTTCCACTCACCGTGAATCCGAGGCTGGCGGGTATCAAGACCCTGAACCGGCTGGAGCAGGTGATGGCAAGCCGTGAGTTCAGTGGCGAGGAATTCGAACTGATCATGGCGAACGCCGACGGGCAGTTGCTTGAGGGGACGCGAACCAACCTCATTATCAGGATGGAGGGAGAGTGGGTAACCCCTCCGGTTGAGAGCCTTGCAGTGGCCGGCGTCATGCGGCAGTTCGCCCTTGAGTGTCTGCGCGCATCCGGCCATACCATCCGGGAGCAGATCATCCAGCCTGCGTTGCTGTCGTCACCCGGGCTGCGTGGACTGTATCTCGTTAACAGCGTTGTGGGTATTGTCGCGGTTTGCAGATTGGGCAGCGTTGATTTGCCAGTTGATGATGGGCTTGAGACAATCTGCGACCCTCTGAAAACTTTGGAATAAAAAGCTTGTTCAAGAAGTTATTCATCTGTGTGTTGTGTCTCTCCGTCCTGGCGCTTGCCGGGGGTGGTCTCTGGTTATGGCAGGGGCTTCAGACCCTTGAGCAACCTGTAGCGTTGGATGAGCCGGTTCTGTTCAGCGTGCCCTCCGGGAGCGGTTACGGTCAGGTTGCACGTAAACTCGAAGCGGAAGGCCTTGTGGGCGACAGTCTGTGGCTGAAGATTCATGGTCGTCTTTACCCGGAGCAGGCGCTATTAAAGGCTGGCGAATATGAGTTCACCGATGGCATGACCAGTCTCGACATGATCAATGCGATGGTTGCCGGTGACACCAAACACTGGCAGATTCAGTTTATCGAAGGCTGGACCTTCCGTGACATGCGCGCCGCGCTCGCCAGCAGTGAGCGTCTTGGGCAGGTGACCGCCGACTGGGCCGACGACCGGATCATGGAAGCGATGGGTGCCAAAGGGGCGCATCCCGAGGGCCGCTTCTTTCCGGATACCTACCTGTTTACCAGCAGTGAAACCGACCTTGATCTGTTACGCAGGGCCTTTGAGCGAATGGAAGAGGTGCTTGCGACGGAATGGCAGGCCAAGGCTGAAAACCTGCCTTACGATTCTCCCTATGACGCTCTGATTATGGCGTCGATCGTTGAGCGCGAAACCGGTGCGGTTCATGAGCGGGAGGAAGTGGCCGGCGTCTTTGTCCGGCGCCTGGAGAAAGGTATGAGGTTGCAGACCGATCCTACGGTCATCTATGGGATGGGAGAGAAATACCAGGGGCGTATCACTCGCAAGGATCTGCGAACCCACACTGACTACAATACCTATCGGATCGACGGACTTCCGCCCACTCCCATCGCGTTGCCCGGCCGGGAAGCGATTCATGCGGCGCTGAATCCGGCTGAAGGCGATACGCTCTACTTTGTGGCGCGTGGCGATGGCACCCACAAGTTTTCGAAAACCCTGGCGGAGCACCAGAAGGCCGTGAGGGCGTTTCAGCTCAACCGCCGTTCAGACTACCGTTCGTCTCCAGCACCGTCTCCGGATACAACAGCGGAAGAGGGTGGCCAATGACCCGCAGAGGGCAGTTTATTACCTTTGAAGGTACGGAAGGGGTTGGTAAGTCCACTCAACTGGCGAACGCCGCAAGTACGCTGGACGCGCTTGGCGTTGAATGCGTTGTAACCCGAGAGCCCGGCGGCACCCCGATGGCGGAGTCCATCCGCGAGCTGTTGCTGGCGCCGCGTGATGAGCCCGTGAACGAAACCACCGAGCTGCTGCTGATGTTCGCCGCCAGGGCGCAACACCTTCATACGCGTATTCTTCCTGAATTGGAGGCTGGTCGCTGGGTTCTGTGTGACCGGTTCACCGACGCCACCTTTGCCTATCAGGGGGGAGGGCGTGGTGTGCCCGCCGATCGCATAGCGCTACTGGAAAGCCTGGTGCAGGGCACGGTGCGCCCGGATCACGTTATCCTGCTGGACGCACCGGTGGAAACCGGTATGACCCGTGCCCGCCATCGGGGGGATCTGGACAGGTTTGAACAGGAAGCGGTAGCGTTTTTTGAGCGAATACGCGAGACCTATCTCGCTCGCGCCGCCAGCGCGCCGGGCCGTTATCACATCGTGGACGCCTCCCAGCCGATTGAGGCGGTCAGCGACGAGGTCGCGGGCCTGCTTCGGAGTCTGGTGAATCGGGCGTAGTCGTGCAAGTTTGCCGATGATCTGCTTTAATTGAGCTACATTCTCAGGAAATTTCCGGATCGCGGGCATGTTGGACGCACGTTTGCTCAAGCTTCCCACCGCTTCACACCATCATCGTCACGAGCATCATCAGATTGTTGTCGGTGTTCGTGGAGAGGCCGACCTGAGTGTGGATGGAACAGGTTCACACCTGGACACCTGGCGAGCCTGCCTGGTGCCCACTGAAGCGCGCCACGATTACTGTGGTGATCTGCAGAACCATGTTCTGGTTATCAACCTCGATCCCTACATGCCGGCCATCAATAGTCCTGGGCACAGTGAGTATGAAACACTCGCGCCTCTGTTTGAGCGGCCGCGCACACTGGTTCTGGACAATAAGCTGCAAGGGCTGGTTCAGTTCGTAGCGGGAGAGTTCGATCGCTCGCCGGATAATCAGGATATGCAGCGGCACATGGGGGCAAGCATCCTGCACTGCATGGCCGGACGCATGAACGAAGGCAGGGAGGTTCGCCAGAACCGCCATGCCATCAGCCCAGACACGATCCGCCGTTACATCATGGAGAATATCCAGCGAAAGATAACGGTGAGCGATCTTGCCGGTGTGGCCTGCCTCAGTGTCAGCCGCTTCCACGAGATGTTTCGTGATGTGACGGGTATTACCCCCCACCAGTTTCTGCTCCAGACCCGGCTTGACCAGGCCGTGCAATTCCTGACCATGACTTCCTTTTCGGTCTCCGAAATCAGTTACCGGACTGGGTTTTCCTCCCAGAGTGCCCTCACCAACGCGCTCAGAAAACACAAAGGTACGACGCCCTCCAGATTGCGTTTTGGTGACAAAGTCGCCTGATTTGTTAAAAAAGCCTCATTTTCGGACGAATTTACAAAAGAATCGTAGGATTTTGTAAGCCTGAAGTCCGTAGTAATACTAACTTAACAGGGTAGCTGATCACGTCACAGCGCAGTACGGTACGTACGCGTTGCCTGACCCAACCATAATAAAAGTTCGAGGGGCCCGGCCATAGACGGGAACCGTCGGCGAGGCGCTCAGATGTTCAATGCAAGCAAGGTGCTCGAGCCTGCATTTCAGGAACAGCCAAAGTCGTTCTTCTGGCAAGCGATTACTGCCAACTACGCCGTCGACGAAACACGTTACCTCAACGAACTGATCCCCCTTGCCCAAAGCGATGCTTCTGAGCATCGAGACGTCACTGAAACGGCAACGAGCCTGATCAGAAAGGTCCGCGAGCAGGACGACTCCGTCCATATGGTCGACGCACTGCTGCAGGAATACAGCCTGGATACCGAAGAAGGCATCCTGCTGATGTGTCTGGCCGAGGCGTTGATGCGTATCCCCGACAAATACACCGCCGATGCGTTGATTCAGGACAAGCTGTCGGACGCTGACTGGAAGAAGCACGTGGGCCGCAGTGAGTCGACCCTGGTCAATGCCTCCACCTGGGGGCTGCTGCTGACTGGTCGTGTGGTCAAGATGGATAAACGACTGGACGGTTCCCCGTCCAGTATCTGGAAGCGTCTTATCAAGCGTAGTGGCGAGCCGGTCATTCGGAGCGCGATGTACCAGGCCATGGCCATTATGGGCAAACAGTTCGTGCTCGGACGGGATATCGACGAAGCATTGAGGAACGCCCGCGAGTACCGGGATTTGGGCTACACCTACTCCTTCGACATGCTCGGCGAAGCGGCAATGACCAGGGGCGACGCTGACCGTTACCTGAAGGACTACATGGATGCCATTGAGTCCGTGGGAACCGATACCTACCCGGACAGCCGGGCACCAGCGCCCTCAATTTCCATCAAGCTATCAGCCCTGCACCCTCGATACGAGGCGTCCCAGGAAGAGCGGGTTCTGGAAGAGCTTTACGCAACAGTCATTGACCTGCTGACGTTTGCGCGGGAAAAGAAGGTATCCATTACCATCGATGCCGAGGAAATGGATCGGCTGGAAATCTCGCTAAAGCTGTTTGAGAAGGCATTTACATCACCGGTTGCAAAGGGGTGGGGTGGTTTTGGCCTGGTTATCCAGGCCTATTCCAAGCGTGCTTTGCCGGTATTGTGCTGGTTGACCAAACTGGCGAAACAGCAGGGTGACGAGATCCCCATTCGCCTGGTCAAAGGGGCCTACTGGGACACCGAGATCAAAATCTGCCAGCAGTTGGGCCTGGAGGGCTACCCCGTATTTACGCGCAAAGAGGCTACCGACACCTCCTATCTGGCGTGTCTGCGTTATTTGCTGAGTGACTACACCGAAGGAGCGTTGTATCCGCAGCTTGCGAGCCACAACGCCCATACGGTTTCCTCGGTTCTGACCATGGCGAGGAACAAAGGGCGCAGGATCGAGTTCCAGCGCCTGCACGGTATGGGAGACGCCCTCTACAACAGCATCCTTGAGGACAACAATCTTCCGGTTCGCATCTACGCCCCTGTGGGAGCTCACAAGGATCTGTTGCCGTATCTGGTACGACGGCTGCTGGAGAATGGGGCAAATTCCTCATTTGTTCACCGGTTGGTGGACGCGGCAACGCCCATAGAGGCTCTGGTGCAGAATCCGGTTCAGGAACTGCAGGGATACGACTCACTGCCCAACGACCGAATTCCATTGCCCGTCGATATCTTTGGCAATGAGCGGCGCAACTCCAAAGGGATGAATATCCATGTAGCGGCTCATCTGGATCCGTTGCTGAATCATCTTGGCCAATGGGCAAAGAAACGCTGGGAAGCTGCACCGGTCATTGGCGGCGAAAAGCGCCGGGACGGAGCGCGGAGTGATATCCATGCGCCCTACGATCGCTCCCAACACGTTGGTCAGGTGTACTGGACGACCGAAGCCCAGGCGGAAGAAGCCCTGGCCGTTGCCACGGAAGGTTTTGTTTCCTGGCGGGAGCGTCCGGTGGAGGATCGTGCCGCCTGTCTCGAGCGTTACGCCGAGCTGATGGAAGCAAATATGCAGGAGCTGATGGCGATCTGCTGCCGTGAAGCCGGGAAAACCATGCAGGATGGTATCGACGAGGTGCGCGAAGCCGTCGATTTCTGTCGCTATTATGCCCTCCAGGGCAGATCCCGCTTTGGCAAGGCCTTGGCTCTACCTGGCCCCACGGGCGAGAGCAATGAGCTTTACATGGAAGGGCGGGGCGCCTTCCTCTGCATCAGCCCCTGGAACTTCCCCCTGGCTATTTTTACTGGCCAGGTGATGGCGGCGTTGGTGGCAGGGAACTCTGTTATCGCCAAGCCTGCGGAGCAGACAAGTCTGGTTGCTCAACGGGCTTTTGAGCTGATGTTGGAAGCTGGCTTCCCACCCGATGTGATTCAATTTTTACCCGGTGATGGCGCAACAATCGGCGGCAAACTGACCCCGGACCCCAGAATTGCCGGCGTCGCCTTCACCGGCTCTACACAGGTAGCGCACATACTCAATCGCACTCTGGCGCAGCGTGAGGGGGCAATTGTGCCCCTCATCGCCGAGACCGGCGGACAGAATGCCATGATTGTGGACAGCAGTGCACTGCCGGAGCAAGTGGTCAGAGATGTCATCCAGTCCGCTTTCGCCAGTGCCGGGCAGCGTTGCTCGGCACTGCGTGTGCTCTATATCCAGAAAGAGGTCGCTGAGCGCACAGAAAGCCTGCTGGCAGGCGCCATGCAGGAACTGACGGTCGGCAACCCTGAGCGTCACAGCACCGATGTCGGACCGGTGATTGATCAAGAAGCGCGGGATGGTCTGAAAGCCCATCTGACCGAGCTTGGTAAACATGCCAGGTTGGTATCGCAGGCGCCAATACCGGAGGCCTGCCGCGACGGCTACTTTGTTCCACCGTCCGCCTACGCCATTTCAAGTATCAACGAGTTGAAAGACGAACACTTCGGCCCTGTTCTCCATATAGTCCGCTACACTGCAGAGAAGCTGGACGATGTGATCGATGAAATTAATGCGGCGGGTTATGGACTTACCCTGGGTATTCACAGCAGAAGTGAGTCCACAGCGGCCTATATCGAGCGGCGGGTAAAAGTGGGCAATACCTACGTTAACCGAAACCAGATTGGCGCGGTTGTTGGTGTTCAGCCTTTCGGGGGGCGGGGACTTTCCGGTACCGGTCCCAAAGCTGGCGGGCCGCACTACCTGCTACGGTTTGCGACGGAGAGAACCCGCACCATCAACACCACAGCGGTGGGTGGAAACGCGTCACTGTTGTCGCTTGGCATTGAAAAGGTTTGATAGGGCGCTTTGCTCACAAGGCAGTGCGGAACGAAAACCTGAACGATAGGAGGTAAGTATTGAGATGGGGAGGCAGGCGTTGTAAGCCGTAGCGCCTTAATGACGTGAGTAGTTTAGCGAGTCAAAAAAACAAAGGGTGCGACTACCGGGTTCACCGTGGTAAGCGCGCTAAACGGTCGGAGTTGATTCCGTCCATTTGAACTGGAGGAGTTTCATGGCTATTGGAGTTTGGATCAGTCTATTTGCTTACTTTGCGCTCATGATCGCCATCGGCGTTTATGCCATGCGCAGAGCTACGTCTTCATCCGAAGATTACATGTTGGGTGGGCGAGCCCTCAGTCCAAAGGTGGCGGCCCTGTCGGCCGGTGCTTCGGATATGAGTGGCTGGTTGCTTCTCGGGTTGCCCGGGGCGCTGTTTGCATCGGGCCTGGGATCGGCCTGGATCGGTATCGGCCTGCTCGTGGGTGCGTTCTTTAACTGGACCCTGGTAGCGCCGCGTCTTCGTGAACAGACGGTTCACTATGGCAATGCGATCACCATCCCCTCCTTCCTGGCAAACCGGTTCCCGACACAGGCGCTTTCCTTGCGTACCGTGTCAGCCATCGTCATCGTTGTCTTCTTCGCGGTTTACACGGCATCCGGTCTGGTTGCGGGCGGCAAGCTGTTTGAGAGTGCGTTCTCCGGCATCTTCAATTTCGGTGGTTTGAGCGACTATGCGGTTGGTATCGTCATCACGCTGGGTGTGGTGTTGGCCTACACCGTGGTCGGCGGGTTCCTGGCAGTAAGCATGACGGACTTCGTACAGGGCTGCATCATGATGCTGGCACTGGTCATCATGCCGGCGGTTGTCCTCTTTGGTGAAGGCGGCGGTGGTTTCGCCCAGGCGTCCCAAACCCTGAACGAAGTCGACCCTACGCTACTGTCGTGGACGGAAGGCCTGACGCTCATCGGTTGGTTGTCTGCGGTAACCTGGGGTTTGGGCTATTTCGGCCAGCCACACATCATTGTGCGTTTCATGGCGATCCGTACGCTGGATGAAGTACCGACTGCCCGCAACATCGGCATGTCCTGGATGCTTATCTCCCTGATTGGCGCCGTCTCCCTCGGTGTGTTTGGCCGGGCGTACGCGATTCGCAATGGTATGAATATCGAAGATCCGGAAACGATCTTTATCCTGCTCTCGGACCTGCTGTTCCATCCGCTGATCACAGGCTTCCTCTACGCGGCACTGCTTGCTGCAGTCATGAGTACCATTTCCAGCCAGCTGCTGGTGTCGTCTTCTTCACTGACCGAAGACTTCTATCGCCTGTTCCTGCGTAAAGAAGCGACCGACAAAGAATGCGTCGGCGTAGGCCGTGTGTGTGTTGTACTGGTAGGCCTGGTAGCTGCGGTTATTGCCTCCGACCCGAACTCTCAGGTTCTGGCCCTGGTCAGTAACGCCTGGGCAGGCTTCGGCGCCGCATTTGGCCCGCTGATTATCCTGTCACTGATGTGGCCGCGCACAAACGGCGCTGGCGCCATCGCAGGCATGGTTGTGGGTGCTGCGACTGTCATGATCTGGATCTCTCTGGGCTGGAACGGTGAGTTCATGGGTGGTCCTGGCGTGTACGAGATCATTCCTGGCTTCATTGCTGCTTTCATTGCCATTATGGTGGTGAGCTCGGTTACTGAAGATGCCGGTGAGTATCAGCACATCACCCGGTAAACAGGCGCGTTTTCAACGCTCTGAGTAAGAACAGGGGCTCCTTCGGGAGCCCCTTTTTTGTAGGTCTGTTTACAAGGGGCTGGGCCCGCCGCGGGGTACCTTTTCTTCTGGGAAAAAGAACTCGCTGCGCTCAGACACCTTTTCCCCGGCAGAAAAGGCACCCCACACCGTGCCCGATCTGACTCGTAACGTTTACTTCAAACAAAAAAACGCCAGCCCGAAGGCTGGCGTTTCCATGGAGCTAAACCAGAAGGTCAGGTTTTAAGCAACGTTCGCTTCAGACGCCTTCTTGGTGTAGTTCTCCATCTGGTCGAAGTTGAGATACTTGTAGATCTCTTTCGACATGCTGTTCAGGTCCTTGGCGTACTCCATGTACTCCGCCGGAGACGGGAGTTTGCCCAGTACCGCACCAACCGCTGCCAGTTCCGCAGAGGTCAGGTACACATTGGCACCATCGCCCAGACGGTTCGGGAAGTTACGGGTGGAGGTGGACAGCACCGTGCTCTTGGCTGCCACGCGGGCCTGGTTACCCATGCACAGGGAGCAGCCCGGCATTTCGGTGCGAACACCGGCGGTGCCGTAGGTGTTGAAGTAGCCTTCTTCCATCAGCTGCGCCTGGTCCATCTTGGTAGGCGGAGACATCCACAGGCGGGTCTTCAGCGGCTCCTTGTTCATCTCCAGCAGCTTGCCAGCAGCGCGGAAGTGGCCGATGTTGGTCATGCAGGAACCGATGAACACTTCGTCGACCTTGTCGCCGGCGACTTCGGACAGGAACTTGGCGTCGTCCGGGTCGTTCGGGCAGCACACGATCGGCTCTTTGATGTCAGCCAGATCGATTTCCACAACGTGGGAGTACTCGGCGTCTTTGTCGGCACGCATCAGCTTGGGATCGGCAATCCACTCTTCCATCTGCTGGGCGCGACGCTCCAGGGTGCGCGGGTCGCCATAACCTTCGGCGATCATCCAGCGCAGCATGGTGATGTTCGAACGCAGGTACTCAGCCACGGACTCTTCAGACAGGTTGATCGTACAACCGGCTGCGGAACGCTCAGCGGAAGCGTCAGACAGCTCGAACGCCTGCTCAACGGTCAGGTGCTCAAGGCCTTCGATTTCCAGGATGCGACCGGAGAACTCGTTGATCTTGCCTTTCTTCTCAACGGTCAACATGCCTTGCTTGATGCCGTACAGTGGGATCGCATGTACCAGATCGCGCAGCGTGATGCCTGGCTGCATTTCGCCCTTGAAGCGAACCAGGACGGATTCCGGCATATCCAGGGGCATAACGCCCGTCGCTGCAGCAAACGCCACCAGACCGGAACCGGCCGGGAAGGAGATGCCCATTGGGAAGCGGGTGTGAGAGTCGCCGCCGGTACCGACAGTGTCCGGCAACAGCATGCGGTTCAACCAGGAGTGGATGATGCCATCGCCCGGGCGCAGGGAAACACCGCCGCGGGTGCGGATGAAGTCCGGCATGGTGTGCTGCATTTCCACGTCAACCGGCTTCGGATAGGCGGCGGTGTGACAGAATGACTGCATCACCAGGTCGGCCTGGAAGCCCAGACAGGCCAGGTCTTTCAGTTCATCACGGGTCATCGGACCAGTGGTGTCCTGGGAGCCGACCGTAGTCATGTGCGGTTCGCAGTAAGTGCCGGGGCGAACGCCTTTGTCTTCTTCCAGACCGCAGGCCTTGCCGACCATCTTCTGACCCAGGGTAAAGCCTTTGGTGCCTTCTTCCGGATCATTCGGCAGACGGAAGATGTCTGTGGCGCCCATGCCCAGTGCTGCGCGCGCCTTGGCGGTCAGGCCACGGCCGATGATCAGCGGAATACGGCCGCCGGCCTGAACTTCGTCCAGGATAACCTCTGACTTGAAGCCGAACTCCGAGATGGTTTCACCCGCCTCGTTCAGGATCTTGCCTTCGTAGGGACGGATGTCGATAACGTCGCCCATGTTCAGGTCGTCAACCGGTGCTTCGAAAACCAGGGCGCCAGCATCTTCCATGGTGTTGAAGAAGATCGGGGCTACTTTGTTACCAATGCACACGCCACCGGCGCGCTTGTTCGGAACACCCGGAACGTCGTCACCGAAGAACCACAGTACTGAGTTGGTGGCAGACTTACGTGAGGAGCCGGTACCAACAACGTCGCCTACGAAGGCAACGGGCAGGCCCTTGGCTTTGATGTCGTCGATCTGACTCATTGGGCCAGTAACACCGGGCTCTTCCGGCTTCAGGCCATCACGCTCCATTTTATAGGCAGCGCGGGCGTGCAGCGGGATGTCCGGACGGGACCAGGCATCGGGAGCCGGTGACAGGTCGTCGGTGTTGGTTTCGCCGGTAACCTTGAAAACCACCATCTTGGTGCTTTCGGGAACCTTCTTCTTGTTGGTGAACCACTCGGCGTTGGCCCAGGATTCAACCACAGCCTTGGCGACCGCGTTGCCGGCGTCCATCTTTTCCTTCACATCGTTGAAGGCATCGAACATCAGCAGGGTGCGCTTGAGCTTTTCGCCGGCCTGTTCGGCCAGTTCAGAATCGTCCAGCAGGTCGACCAGGGTCGCGATGTTATAACCGCCCTGCATCATGCCCAGCAGATCAACGGCCTTTGGCTTGTCCAGCAGGGGAGACGTTGCTTCACCCTTAACAATGGCGGTCAGGAAAGCGGCTTTTACATAAGCGGCTTCGTCCACACCCGGCGGAACGCGGTTTTCAAGCAGATAGACCAGCGTCTCTTCCTCGCCGGCTGGCGGGTTTTTAAGGAGATCGACCAGTGCGGCGGTCTGCTCAGCGTTCAGAGGCTTCGGGGGAATGCCCAGAGCCTCGCGTTCTGCAACGTGTTCACGATAGGCTTCTAACACGATATGGACCCTCATCAGTTGGAATGTCCCGCGCCTTGGGCGTCGTTGCCTGGCGGGAGTTTTATGGCGAAAAGGCGCTAAGTTGGCGCTGCATTCTATAGGAAACCCCTTATAAAGTTAAGTTGGACTGTGGTCGGATATTGTGGTTTGTTGCGGTATACTGCCGTGCCCGAGAAGCCGACCTGCTGTAAACAATGACCGATTCCCTCGACCAGATTCACGATTTCCTGCCCTGCAAAACGCCACAGCGATGGATTGAAAACGCCCTGGCCAATCAGGACCTGATGCTGATTGATCATGCCCATTGTGAGAAAAAAGCAGCGTCCACGGCGCTGAGTTTGATGTATCGCTATGTGGATAACACCGACCTGCTCAACAGGATGTCGCGTCTTGCGCGGGAAGAGTTGCGTCATTTCGAGCAGGTGCTGGCTATCATGAAAAAGCGGGGGGTGAGTTATGGTCACCTGAGCCCGGCTCGATATGCAGCCGGGTTGCGGCAGGAAGTACGCACAGAAGATCCCGGTCGGCTGGTGGATGTGCTGATCGTGGGTGCCATTATCGAGGCCCGTTCCTGCGAGCGGTTCGCGGCGCTGGCACCGCATCTGGATGCAACACTGTCAGATTTCTACACCGGGCTGCTGAAGTCCGAAGCCCGACACTACCGTGACTACCTGACATTAGCCGAGCAGGCCGCAGGAAACTCGGTGGAGGATCGGGTTGCGACCTTCCTCGCGCTGGAGCAACAACTGATTGAGACACCGGACACCGAGTTCCGGTTCCATAGCGGGCCAGTCTGACTTTAGAGCGGAATCAAGAAAATTTCCTGTCGTACAACAGGCCGCGCTCCTCAGGAAGCGGTGGATCCTGAAGCTGTTCGCACAGGTCAATCCAGCGGTCGATGCCGGCGCTCCGATACTTCTGTTTGTGCAGTATGAAATAGAAGGTTCGGTCGAACTGTCGTTCCTCCGGAACCTTCAACGGTACGAGGCTGCCCCGCCTGAACGCATCGGCAAGGCACACCCGTGATAGGCAGCCGATCCCAAGGTTGGCTTCCACCGCGCGTTTAATCGCTTCGGTATGCTCGAGTTCCAGCAGTATGTCCAGGTCTGGCAGCAGGCCGTGCATGCCACGCTCAAAGGTCTGCCGGGTGCCGGACCCCTGCTCACGCATCACCCAGGTTGCCGAGCGAAGGTCCGCATCCGAAAGCCTACCCTTCCGGGCAAAGGGGTGGTCCGGGGAACAGAAGACCACCAGCTCGTCTCCTCGCCAGGGTATAACCTCCAGCTCAGAGGATTGCAGTTCACCTTCAATCAGCCCGATGTCGAGTTCAAAATCCTTGACGCGCTGGGCTATGGTGCGGGTGTTGGCCACTTCAAGCGCCACTTTCGGGTGGGTAGGGGTATTCATGTATTGGGCCATGACGCCAACAGCCAGATAGTTACCAATAGTGAGGGTAGCGCCGACTTTCAGGGCGCCGACTTCAGTATGCTTGCTGAACGCCTGTTCCAGTTCCCCGGCCTGGGCCAGCAAAGCCTCGACCTTTGGCCGATAGAGACGGCCGAGCTCATTGAGCTGCAGTCGTTTTCCGACCCGGTCGAAGAGCTGGATGTCGAACTGGCTCTCCAGTTCTTTCAGGGCGCTACTGGCCGCGGACTGAGACATGGCCAGGGAATCCGCCGCACGGGTGATGTTCTGGAAGTGCGCCGCAGCCAGGAAGACCTCGAGTTGGCGGAAGCTAAACTTCATAATCGATAATTCCGAATAAGGTTATGAAAATATCCCATTTTGTCGATAGGTTACCCTTGGGTTACTATTTACACAATGATTTTTACTTATTTGCTAACGGCTAACGAACGGGCGATACCATGAGCAACCTGAATAAAGAGCGTGTAACAAGTGTTCGTCACTGGAACGACACACTCTTCAGCTTCACCACCACCCGTGATCCGGGGTTCCGGTTCAAGAATGGCCACTTCACAATGATTGGCCTGGAAACCGATGGTAAGCCGCTGATGCGTGCCTACAGCATCGCCAGTGCCAACTATGAAGAGGAGTTGGAGTTCTTCTCAATCAAGGTTCAGGACGGCCCGCTGACGTCACGTCTGCAGAAAATTGAGGTTGGTGACGAGATCATGGTCAGCCGCAAGCCCACCGGTACCCTGATTATGGACAACCTGCTGCCGGGCAAGAATCTCTGGCTGATCAGCACGGGCACCGGTCTGGCACCTTTTATCAGCATCATCAAGGACCCGGAAGTCTATGAGGCCTTTGATAAAGTCATCGTGACCCATGGCGTTCGCTACAAGTCCGAGCTGGCGTACCAGTCCGAGATCGAGGAGCTGCCGAATAACGAGTTCTTCGGTGAAATGGTGGATGGCAAGCTGCTTTATTATCCTACGGTCACCCGTGAGGATTTCCGTAACACTGGGCGTCTGACCGACGCTATGGAAAACGGCAAGCTGACGAAGGACCTGGACCTTCCGGAATTTGACCTGGAAAATGACCGGTTCATGGTGTGCGGCAGTCCCAGCATGTTGAAAGACACCTGCTCCATCCTCAATAACATGGGGTTCAAGGAAGCACGCCATGGTAACCTCGGCCACTATGTGATCGAGAGGGCCTTCGTGGAGCAGTAAATCCTCCGCGTCGCCAGGGTTGATCCCAATGTCCGCAAAACCCCGAAGTGAGAGCTTCGGGGTTTTTGCATTTTGCGCCAGTCTGAAAGGTGAATTGTGGAATGATTCAGTGGTTATATTTGTCGGTGGCTATCGTTGCGGAGGTCATCGGAACCTCCTTTCTAAAAAGTTCTGAGGGTTTCACCCGTCTGTGGCCGTCGCTGGTTGTGGTGGTGTCCTACATCCTGGCGTTCTACTTCCTGGCGTTGACCCTGAAAACCTTGCCAGTGGGAGTGGCATATGCGGTGTGGGCCGGTGCCGGCGTGGCCTTGATTGCGCTGGCGGGCTACCTGTTCTTTGGGCAGACGCTGGACCTTCCCGCCATCCTCGGCATCGGCCTCATCGTTGCCGGCGTTATGGTAATCAACGTATTCTCAGGCAGTATAGGGTCAACGCATTGAGGCAGAGGTGGATGTTTGAAGAAGGCCATGGTGATTCTGGGTATCGCGCTGCTGGTTGCCGCAATTGCCAGTGTCGCCTCCGATCCGGTACCCATTGAGCAGAAACTGATTTCGATTCAGGCCCGGGAGGCATTGCCCGGTTTTGACGGTATCGGGGACGAGCCTGTTGACGTCCAGGCCGCCATTCTGGACCTGGGGGACGATCCTCTTCTGCTCCTCAAGGCCCAGGCAGCTTTGATGGCACACCCTGACATGGCCCGCGCCGTTTTTCCGCTTTATGCGTCCGAGCCGGAATTCCAGGAGGTGTTGCGCACCTATGGAGAAAACGCCCTGCCGCCGATTCACTACTTCCTTCGCCAGCCCATCAGCTCCATTGAATGGATGAACAAGGCTGCCCGTCAGTATGAACGCGCCCGGGACTATATTGCTGAGCTCCGCGGCAAGGACCAGAGCGAACGGACGCCGGAAAAAACGGAGTCTTTGACGCCCGAACAGCGAGGCTGGTACGCAGTGAACTTCATCCGCAACGAGGGCCACGATTTTCTCGGGCAATTCGTGGTGGACGGGAATGGTCAGACCCAATGGGTACAGACCGAGAGGATAACGGAAGGGGTTGCCCAGTTCTTCACCAGCGGCGTGCGACAGTTGGAGGCGGATTATCGAACTGGAGAAGACATCTCCGCCAGTGACATAGGCTGGGCATCGGTGGATGTGTTGGTGTTTGCCAGTGCCGTAAAGGTACTTCGGGCCGGTCGCACGGCGGCAAAGGCGACCCAGGGGGCCAGGTTTTCAACACGCTCGGCGGCATTGGCTGCCCGTATTACCGGTAGCGGGCGGCTGATTCTCCGTAGCGCCCGCTATGCGAAGTGGCCCCTGATCATTGGCGCTGGCTACCTGGTGGTCGGCCACCCCAGCATCATCAACGACTTTTTTGCCGGGGTGGCCGATGTACTGGGTGTCTCCCCAATGATGGTCCAGCTCGCGGGCTGGTTGCTGATCCTAGTGCCGCTGTTCTATCTGGCAAGCTGGTTACTTTGGCCGGCCATCGCGCTGTTGAAGGGGCTGCTTGCGCTGCTCTACCGGCTTGCTGGCCGCAGGCCCGGTTATTTTTCCGGCCTTCAGTAGAGGGTTCCCACCAAAAGCCCCCCGACCATCAAAACGGCGCCGGTAATCCGGCTAAACGTTTGCGGCCAGGGCACCAGTTTCTCCGCCAGGAAATAGAGCGCAAGCACTGCCATCCAGGCCAGGTTCATCACTCCGCCGACGAACATTAGCAGCATCAGCGCCCAGCAGCAGCCGGTGCAGAAGGCGCCATGGCGGGCTCCCATTGTAAAGGCACCGATTGCGCCGTCGCGCCATTCCGTCATCAGGAAGGTTATGGGTGACTGGCATCTGCTCAAGCAAGCTTGTTTTAGAGAGCTGAACTGGAAAGCCCCAGCGACAACCAGCAGGCAGCCCCCGAGAAGTGGTTCCAGATGCCCCATTGCCGAGGTCATCAGGGTGTTGGCGTGCAATGCCCATTGAGCCACGGCTGCGACCGCGCCGAAGGCGGCCCAGACGGCAAGGTACCCGGCCATGAAAAGCCAGGTTGGTACCGCGGCCTTCTCGAGCTGGCGCCGGCGCTGGTGAACCCGGATATAGGTCATGATCATCGGGGCCGCACCCGGAAGCATCATGGCGGCCATCATCACCATCCACATGACGGTGCCAAGACCGAGGAATGACAGACCTGAACCGGCCGCCATAGTCATTGGCATGGCCATATAGGCCCATGCCAATGCGGTCAGAATCCCCAGGGAGGCGCCAATGGCTGCACGCTCCCACCAATGAATCTTAGCCATTGTCAATTCCATCGAAATCACCTCAGGTGTCTCTCCGTTGTCAGGGGCCGGCGTATTCGAATGGAGAGTAGAGCGCTGTCCGCGCGCTCACATCCAGATCGATGCCGTGATTCCGATGGCGCAAACTCCGTGACTTCGCAACGACCAGTGAGTGGCCCGGAGCGACGGCCAGTGGGTGGTTGTCGATCGTGACCTTGCGTCCATTCTGGCCTGCGATCGCTTTGACATCGGCTTCATAGGATGAGCCGATGGTCAGGTGCCGCCCGCCGTCATCAACGGAAAACCCGATGGGCTGTCTCTCGACAGCAAGAACGTCTCCGATCATGGAGGCCAGCAGTTCCGGGTGGCCGCCGGCCTTGCCGCCGAAGATATTGCCAAGCGCTTCCTGCTGGTGCTCATCGGCGCGTTGGTCGAGGTACAACACAACTTTCCAGTTGCCTTCTGCCATGGGCCCCGGGGCGTTGAGCGCAAGCGCTATATTCAGATCATCAAGCGCCACCTCGCCGTAAGCTCCTTTCTTGATGTGCCAGCCGACCAGGGCCGAGCAGTCGCCTTCTGTCGGTGGCTCCAGGTAAATGCATGGGCAAGCGCCTTTGCATGTGCAACTTTCAAGATAGTCACCCTGAATTTGCCATTGGGTGCTCATCGTCGACTCCTTACTCAAATTGAGGGTTGGTGTGCGGTTACTGCTATTGTCAGTTATAGCCCTGAATAGGTGTTTTGAGGTGATGAGGGGATGAGAATATCGTGAGAATGTAGCGGAGGGAGACGATCATGCCGCAACGGATGTCCGACATACTGGCGGCCCGGGCTCACCGGACGTTTGTAGGGCGCGATACAGAGCTTGGCACCCTGGAAACCATGTTGATGCCAAAGGGGCCGAGGGTGTTACACGTTCACGGTATCGCCGGCATTGGTAAGTCCGCGTTGCTGGCGCGTTTCGCAACGATCGCCCGGGCCGGGGGAGCAGCGGTTGTCCTGCTTGATTGTCGCCATGTGGAGCCCACAGAGCAGGGTGTGCTCGGGGCGCTCGCGGAGGCCATTGGTGACACAGGATCGCGTGCAAGGGACATCGCTGATCGGTTGGGAGAGCTGGGCGGCGCTGTTGTACTGGCCTTCGATACCTTTGAAGTATTCAGGCTTCTGGATACCTGGTTGAGGCAGGCGTTCATTCCGCTATTGCCCGAAAACGTAAGGGTGGTTCTGGTGGGGCGCCAGCCGCCTACCTCAGCCTGGTACGCGAGCCCGGGATGGGGGTGGTTAATGCGGGCTGTCCCGGTTTCCTCGTTGACCGACACAGAGGCGGAGAACTTCCTGCAGGGCCTGGGCCTGGAGCAGGCGGACATATCCCTGATCGCCCGCTGTACTCATGGCCATCCGTTGGCGTTGAAGCTCGCTGCAGCCGCAGTGAGGGAGGCCTCGCCGGAGCAATGGCCCACCGGTGCGCCTTTGCAGCGCGCCCTTGATGAACTCACACGGATTTTTCTTGAGGATGTTGGTGATGAGGTTACCCGGCGGGTGCTTGAGGGGGCGGCCGTTGTCCGCCGGGTAACCCTGTCGCTACTGCAAGCGCTGTTTCCGGATGTGCCGCCCCAGGATGCCTGGGAGAGGCTGCGTCGCTTGCCCATTGTGGTTGGCGCCAGCGATGGTCTGTTGATCCACGATGCAGTGCGAGAGGCCATTGCGCGTTCCCTGCATGCGAGTGATCCGGCGCGCTATCTCGAATACCGCCGTACAGCCTGGCGGCAATTGGCGACAGAGGCGGGCGTTGCCGGTGGCGGTGATCTCTGGCGATACACCGCCGACATGTTGTTCATGATTGAAAACCCCGTGGTGCGGGAAGCGTTCTTCCCGAGTGGTTCCCCCACGTTCGCCGTAGAGCCGGCCCAGGCAGACGATGGACCTGCGCTGGAGGATATTACCCATACCTGGGAGGGAAGTGAGGCCGCCGGAGCTTTGATGGCGTGGTGGCGTCGTTTGCCCCAGGCATTCTCATCGGTCCGGGACGGTGAGGGCCGCATGGTAGGTTTCTACGGCAAGCTCCGTTCGGACGAACTCCAGCCGGCCTGGCTGCTGGACGATCCGATAGCTGGCCAGTGGTATTCCCATCTCAAACAACATCCCATGCCCCGGGATGCCATTGCCCTGTTTTGCCGCCGCTGGTTGAGCATTGATGACGGAGACTCTCCGGGTGACGTACAGGCAGCGGTCTGGCTGGACCTGAAACGTGCCTACATGGAGCTCAGGCCCAGACTTCGCCGTGTTTACCTGACGGTCCGGGATATCGGCGCCTATGCTGCTGTCGCCAGACGGTTGGGTTTTGAAGTGCTGGAAGATCACACCGTTGTGTTGGATGGCCGACGCTACCATTCTGCCGTGCTCGATTTTGGCCCCGCCTCGGTGGACGGCTGGCTGGCGGACCTTGCAGCTGCGGAGCTTGGCGTTCGGCGTGCGAACGAACTGTTGGACCCGGACGCCCGGGAACTGGTACTCGAAACGGGCAGGGTAGCTCTGACGCCACTGGAATTCGGTGTCATGCGTTACCTGAATGCTCGTGAGGGCAAGGCCGTGTCGCGCAGTGAACTGTTGCGGGATGTATGGGGGACGCGATACGAGGGTGGCAGCAACGTGGTTGACGCGGTGGTTCGCACTTTGCGCAAGAAACTGGGGGATCAGGCTGCCCGGGTCGAAACCGTGTCTGGCGTCGGGTATCGGCTACGGCCAGGTGGGCAGACTAGCGCAGCCAGTTCCGGAGCTTGATCACCAGAAGTTCTGCGTCGGTCAGTGCCTGCCGGCGTTGCAGCAGTTGCGCCAACACAGCCGGTCGGTCGGTAATGATATTGTCCACCCCCATGTCGATGAAACGTGACATCGCCTGCGGCGTATTGACCGTCCAGACATGCAGTTCGTTGCCAGCACGGTGGGTGCGAGCCACTGTGGCGGGAGTGACACGGTTCTGTCGCAGGCCCAGTATGTCAAAGTGTTGCTCCCACAGCGGACCAACGATGAATTGTGCCAGCAGGCTGGTTTTCAGCGAAGGCTCCAGTTGTCGCGCTTCGGCCAGGACCCGCCATTCGGCGGCTGCAATCACCGTGTTCTCCACGGCATCCATGCGCTGCAGCATATGGACCACCTCCCTGGTCAGGTCGGGCGTCTCCGGAGCGGGCTTCAGATCGAGGTATAGATGGGCTTGTCCTCTGGTGGTTTCAATGACCTGTTCCAGGGTGGCGATTCGCTCATCGCTGAACGCAGGGCCGAACCACGAACCAGCGTCCCGGGCACGGGCCTCTTCCAGGGTGATATCGGAGATCTTGGCGTTCAGGCCGAAGACACGTCGCATGTCGGTATCGTGCCAAAGCACCGGCACGCCGTCTGCGGTCATGCGGATATCCACTTCAACGTAGTCGGCGCCATCCTCAATGGCTTGTCTTATGGCGCTCATGGTGTTTTCCGGCGCCTTGAAAGCACTGCCACGATGGGCAGTGATGGAAACATCGTCCTGGTGGTCGAAGGATTGCAGGACAAACCAGGCCTGGGTGGCGGCCAGGATGATGATTAAAAGCTCGGCCGACCACGCCAGTGGTGAGGCCCGCCGGGGCAGGGTTTGGGCAGTGCTGTGACGGTGGTGCCCCGTTGCCTGCCTATACACGCTGTATATCAGCATGCTGTAGGCCGCCATGCCAGCAAAGGCGGCGGTGAGGGTGAACAGGATATAGAGCGCGATCAGGCCCAGGGTGACGGGCATCAGCACGCCCATTCGCTCCGGCAGGCTCGTTATGATCTCGCCCCCCACTGCCTGGAACAGCCATGTAACCACGATGGGGATCAGCGCCAGGCCGACCAGGCCTGCGATGATTGCGCCCATCACAGGCAGGCGCTGGCCGTGGATATAGCGGCTACTTTGTCTGAGAGCGTCGCGCGCACCTCTGCGCTCCAGCAGGAGCAGGGGAACCGATAGTACCCAGCGCAGATAAAGCCAGCCGTTACATGCGGCGATTCCCAGCGCTGCGACACCAGATATGCCCAGGAACCACCAGACTTCGGGTGGCCGTTCCAGCTTCAGATAGTAGATGTCGTGGGGGGAGATCAGCCACTGGTAACTCACCACTATGGCCAGCAGGAAAGGCACAGCGATCAGCGCATGGCCGCCCAATTGCAGCAGGGTGAGGGTGAGTAGTTGTTTGAAACGTCGCGCAAGAGCCCACAGCGTCGCAATGGCTATCCGGTATTCGCGGCCTCCGCCGGAGGCGGCAATCCAGGTCATGCCCGCCTGTTGCAGGATTACCAGGAGAGCGGTCAGGGTCGCCGTTGCGCCGATCCATAGTAAGCCGCCAGGGGACACCACAAACTGCACCAGCCCACCAGTGCTGATGGCGGCGTGACCGGTTATCGGCCGAAGCGCTGCCAGGCCGCTGGAAAAGAGCGGCGCAATGGCGGCCAGAACGAGGCCGGTGAAAAACAGATAAAAGACCAACAGCGCCCGGCGATGAACGTGCAGGAATGCCAGAGTGTGCAGTGCAAGAATCTTCATTCAGGTAGCCGTTCCCATATCGAAGTTTCAAGCTCAGGGGTCCTCAGCGGGCTTCATGAGGGCTGCCCTGTTGAACAATGCCGTGCGCTCATCGAACGTCAGGAATGGTTCGGCATTCGTCGCCTCAAGCGTGCCAAACAGCCGCTCCGGATTAAAGCGCCAAGTGGTGCAGTCGGTCATCAGTTCGCTGCAGCTCAGAAGCTGCCCCGATTCCCTCAGGAAATACTTGAGCCCTGTATAGGTGTCCGCCAACAGCAGGTCGCGTTGCTGTTTCGGTTGCTTGACCATCAGGCTCCGGCCAATCATGTCGCCGGCCTCTGTTCCGAGCCCCGTTGCATCCAGGATGGTGGGTGGAATATCGATTTGCGCCACGATCTGGTCGCGATTGGCGTAATCTTCGAGTGAATCGCTGTCCGGAGGACGTATCGCCAGCACACCAACGTTGCTGTTCAGAGGTACGGATTCATGATCCTTGCGAATGAATCCGCCGGACTCATCCGATGTGATAATGACTAAAGTGTCGTCAAGAATGCCGTCGGACGCCAGGTCGTCAAGAAACCGATTCAAGGCATCTTCCATGGTTCTCATGGCCTTCTTACGCGCCTCCTGAGGCTCCGGTGTGATGTCCTCGGTGCTCAATTCGTCATCCAGTGGTTGTTGCTCCGGCTCTTTTCCGATTTTAAACGGGTGATGGGTCCCCACGTTCAGCAGGGTGACCATCCACGGGCCGGGCTTCTCATCAAGCTGTCGCAGACGCTTTGCAACGTTGCTGAAATAGATCGGATCAGGTGGCCCCCAACCTTCCACTTCTTCTTCGGGGCCGTTGAAGATCGTTGCGCCGGTGACGTCGATAAATCCGGCCTGCGGCATGAACTCACCCTTTTGCATGTAATCCAACGGCGCGGCCTGCCAGTAGGCCGTGTGGTAGCCATGTTCCTTCAGATGTTTGGGCATGCAGTCCACCACAACCCGGCCTTCAGCTACATCAACCATTTTCCGCGATTGCCGGCGGAAGTCCGGGTATTCGCCACACAAGATGGCAAAGGTGCCGCGATCTGTCTGGCGCTCCATGCTCAGCGAATTCCGGTAGATACGAAATCCATGACGGCGCAGGTTTTCTTCAAGGCTGGCCAGGGTAACGGTTGGGTCGAGATCGTGATAGCGGCTCAGGCTTGGGAAATAGCCGCCGGACATACCCTCAATCATGACCAGCAGCACGTTGGGGTGGTCCCTCACAATGGGGGCGGCAACCTGGTGACGAAAAAAACTCGCCGTCTGCAATGTTTTCAGGGCCTTTTCAGACCCGTTGAGCTCCTCGTCTTCCGTGGATAGTGCTGGGGCGAGTGGCCCGATGATCGCCCCTGGTATCTGGGCGAAGAAGCTGGCGACAACGTTGTTTGCGGGCGTTGTAAGGCTCTGGAACGACACGCCATAGACCGCGGCCACGAGCACCGCAACCACCACCTGCCCGGTCCTGCCCGCCGGCAGTGCTTCTGTGTCGATACGACGGTGCTGCCAATGAAGAATCCAGGCAAGGGAAAGGTAGACGGGAAGCCAAAGCGCGTGAATGTTGATCAGGCTGCCAGTCACAAAGGTCGGATCAACGCCCTTGCCAATCAGTGACAGCTGGAACAGGGTTCCGTGAACGGTAAGGTGCATACCGGCAACAAACGTTGCGCATCCCAGAACCACGACCAGAATAACCCTGGAAATGCCTCTGGTGATGCACAGCAAAACAGCGAGAACAAACGCACCGGCCAGGTCGCCGGCAATCATTGCCAGCGGATCGGGAACGACACCGCTTTGCAGCACATAGCTCGCCCTGACAACAACCAGCCAGCAGAAAGCCAAAACCAGTGTCTGGCGGAAATGTCTGGCCATGAGCCCAGAGAAAAATGTCATAGTGTGGTCCGGTATCGAGCGGCGGTTGAGGTCGTCAGCATTGGCGTGAATGGCCGGGCGCCAAACAAACAGGTTATCGCTACCGGCTGGAGGCTGGCAATGTCGCGGAACGTTTATGAATCACTGGTAATCGGATGGCTGATCATTTTTACCCTGTCAGGGTGCTCCGATGAAAAGGATCCCCCGCCTGCGGGAGCAGAATCGACAAGCGTGCAGGACGTAAGCGCACCTACGATTACGCTAAGTGACGCTGAACTCGACTGGGTAGGGCAGCAGATTTTTCGTAACGAATGTTCTGCGAAGAAAGCCTGCCTTGTGCACTGGAACAAAGGGGAAGCCTTTCCGTCGCTCGGTATCGGGCATTTTATCTGGTATCCGTCGGCAGTGGAGGGGCGGTTCGTAGAAAGCTTTCCCGCACTGATTCGGTACATGGCCAAGCGTGACGCACCATTGCCCCGCTGGCTTGCACGGCTGGATCCATTTGACGCGCCATGGCCCGACAGAGCCGCTTTTCTCGAGGTAGCAGATTCTGCCCGTGTTGCTGAACTGAGGGAGTTTCTGCTGGCGACCCGGGATCTCCAGGCCGGCTTTATTGTCCAGCGGGCAAGTAGCTCCCTGTTACGCGTCATTCAGGCAGCTCCTGACGCCCAACGAGCACGTGTAAAGCGGCATCTTGAGGAACTGGTCAGCACGTCCGGCGGGGTTTATGCCGTCATTGACTATGTGAACTTCAAGGGGGAGGGGTTGTCCGCCACGGAGCAATACAACGGTGAAGGATGGGGGTTGTTACAGGTCCTTCTTGCCATGAAAGGCGATGACCGGCCGACCCTTGACCGATTCCGAAGCGCAGCCGCCGATGTATTGACCCGTCGGGCCGGGAACGCCGACGCTCCGATCGAACGAGAGCGCTGGCTGGCGGGCTGGCTCAGTCGTTTGGAAAGCTATCGGGAGCCGGATCATACTTTGGTCGCACCAAAATAATTCGTGAAAACTGGTCCAATTGGCGAACGCCTTCTACTTTATAGGGAAGTGGTTGAGAAATTGCCTGCCCTATGGTCTGTCAGCGCGTGCTGATGTGAGGCATTCGCTGCACAAAGTTGTGGCCTGTAGAGGTTGAAGACAGTATTCGAGGCTGCTTGTTTGATAAAACAAATACTATAAATCAACACGTTGGTATATCTGGCTCGTAAATTGCTCATATTCAGTGCACCTCTAACCAACGGAATTTTGGAGATAAGATAATGAAGAACGCCAAGTCGATTGCCGTCGGCGCAGCCATGCTGTGTGGAGTTTTTACCGCTTCGGTTGCTAGTGCGGCTACGACGCTTGAAAGCGTCAAGGAAAAAGGGCATTTGCAGTGTGGTGTAACAAGTGGTCTTCCGGGGTTTTCACAGCCGGACGACAAAGGTAACTGGACCGGTATAGACGTCGACACCTGTCGTGCCGTAGCCGCAGCGATTTTTGGGGACGCTAAGGCGGTCGAGTTCACGCCTTTGACCGCGAAAGAGCGTTTTACCGCACTCCAGTCGGGTGAAATAGACATGTTGTCCCGTAATACCACGTGGACGCTTACCCGGGATGCATCGCTGGGTCTCAACTTTGCCGGTGTTAACTACTACGACGGTCAGGGCTTCCTGGTGAACAAGGGCATTGGCGTGGACGATGCCACCCAACTGGACGGTGCGACTGTCTGTATCCAGGCCGGTACAACCACCGAGCTCAACCTGTCGGATTACTTCCGCGCCAAGGGCATGGAATACAAGCCCATTGTATTTGACACCTCTGAACAGACGGTCCAGGGCTTTGCGTCCGGTCGTTGTGACGTGCTGACCTCAGACCGTTCACAGCTTGCGGCACTTCGCTCCAAATTGTCCGACCCCGATTCCGCCAAGATCCTTCCCAACACCATCTCCAAGGAGCCCCTTGGACCGGTCGTACGCCAGGGCGATGACCAGTGGTTCAATATCGTGAAGTGGGTGTTGTCGGTACAGATCAACGCTGAAGAGCTGGGCGTTACCAGCGCCAACGTTGATGACATGCTGAAGTCTGACAACCCGAACATCCAGCGTCTGCTGGGCACTGACGGTGATATGGGAGCCAAGCTCGGTCTGCCGGATGATTTTGGTGCCAAGGCCATCAAACAGGTCGGCAACTACGGCGAGATGTACGATCGTAACGTAGGCCCGGACACTCCGCTTGGTCTGGAGCGGGGCATCAACGCCCTGTGGACCGAAGGTGGTGTTATGTACGCGCCTCCGGTACGTTAATACCTGAAAGCACCCAGTGGGCGCGCTCCCGTTGGAGCCGCCCACTGACATCTGTGATTCGTTTCGTCGCGGGCTAGCTTTCCGGGAACATGCATGAAAAAACAAACCTTTGATTCCAAACCTGCGGGGCCAAAGCCCTGGTACGACCCGCGGGTTCGCGCTATTTTTTTCCAGGTAGTAGCCATTGCCCTCGTCTTCTGGGGTGGCTGGATTCTTATCGACAATACGCTTTCCAATATGGAAAGCCGTGGCATTAGCACCGGTTTCGGGTTCCTTGATGAATCAGCCGGGTTCGGCATCATCATGAGCCTGGTCCCTTACGACGCCACCATGTCGTACGGTCGAACCTTTTGGGTCGGCCTGACCAATACCCTTCTGGTATCGGCAATGGGTGTGGTGACCGCCACTATCCTCGGTTTCATCATCGGTGTCGCCAGGCTTTCAAGTAACTGGCTGGTTGCCAAAGTCTCTCTGGCTTATATCGAAGTGATCCGCAACATCCCCCTGCTGCTGCAGATTTTCTTCTGGTACTTTGCGGTGCTCAGCAGCCTGCCTTCACCGCGCCAGAGCGTGGACGTCGGCGGAGCTTTTTTCCTCAACAATCGTGGCCTGTATGTGCCGGAGCCGGTGACTCAGGATGGCTTTGGTCTGGTGTGGGGAGGCGTTCTCGCGGCCATTGCAGCCGTCATTGGCATTCGTATATGGGCCAAGAAGCGCCAACTGGCGACCGGAGCGATTTTCCCAACGTTCAAGGTGGGCGTGGGCATCCTGGTTCTGGTTCCGATAGTGTCGTACCTCCTCGCCGGTCAGCCCCTGGAATGGGATTTGCCAGCACTGAAGGGCTTCAATTTCGGTGGTGGCATTTCCATCATTCCGGAACTGGCGGCGCTATGGATTGCCTTGTCCCTGTATACCGCCAGCTTCATCGCGGAAATCGTTCGGTCCGGCATCCTGTCGGTCAGCAAGGGGCAGACTGAGGCATCGAAGGCACTGGGCCTTCCGAATGGTCTTACGCTCAGATTGGTGGTGATTCCCCAGGCGATGCGGGTGATTATCCCGCCGTTGACGAGCCAATATCTCAACCTGGTGAAGAACTCCTCGCTCGCTACGGCCATCGGTTATCCCGATCTGGTCGCGGTGTTCATGGGAACCACACTGAACCAGACCGGCCAGGCCGTGGAAGTTGTGGCCATTACCATGGCCGTTTATCTCACCATCAGCCTGTTGATCTCCCTGTTTATGAATATCTATAACCGGGCTGTAGCGATTAAGGAGCGATGATGGCTGAGTCAACCATGAAAGCGCCAAAAAGGCGCATTGATCCGGTCCGGTGGGCGCGGGAAAACCTGTTTTCAAGCTGGCACAACACGATCCTGACCCTGTTGGTGGGCTATCTGATTGTGACCAGCGTGGGTCCCTTGCTCAATTGGGTATTGCTGGATGCGAACTTCCAGGGCAGTGACCCGAGTGATTGTACCGGAGCGGGAGCCTGCTGGCTGTTTATCAACCAGCGGCTTAATTTCTTTATCTACGGGTTTTACCCCGAGGAATTCCAGTGGCGCGTGGACATCATGTTCGGCCTGCTGGCACTGTCTTTCGCGCCTCAGTTCATTGAACGCTTTCCTGGCCGTAAATGGCTGGGATTGTTCGGCCTGACCGGGCTGCCGATTGTCGGCTACTTCCTGATTCCGGGTGGCGTGTTTGGCCTGGAGGAGGTTCAGAGTTCGAAGTGGGGTGGGCTGATGCTGACGCTGATCCTGGCGTATATCGGCATCATTGCCTCGCTGCCAATCGGCACCTTGCTGGCATTGGGGCGTCGCTCCGAGATGCCGATCATCCGTGGGCTCTGTGTGGTTTTCATCGAAGTGTGGCGAGCAGTCCCGTTGATTACGGTTCTGTTTATGGCCTCGGTGATGCTGCCGTTGTTCCTCCCGGAGGGCATGAACTTCGAGAAACTGGCGCGGGCACTCATCGGTATCACGCTCTGGCAATCGGCTTATATGGCGGAGGTCATTCGTGGCGGCCTGCAGGCGATTCCCCGTGGGCAGTACGAAGCCGCCAGTGCGTTGGGCCTTGGATACTGGAAGAAAATGGGACTGATTATCCTGCCCCAGGCGCTCAAGCTTGTTATTCCCGGCATCGTTAATACGTTTATCTCGTTGTTCAAGGACACAACGCTGGTGCTGATTATCGGGCTATTCGATATTCTCGGCACCGTTCAATCGACGGTTACGGACCCCGCCTGGCAGAACGTGGCCGTGGAGGGGTATGTCTTTGTGGCGTTCTGTTTCTGGGTGTTTTGCTTCGGCATCTCCCGATACAGCCAGAACCTTGAGCGCAAACTAGATACCGGTCACAGAACCTGATGGGTAAACCAATGACAGAACAAACGCAAACTCCTGATACGCAATCGTCACCGTCCTCGGACGTTGGCAAGTCCGATATTATTCGGGTGGAGGGCATGCACAAGTGGTACGGCGATTTCCACGTGCTGAAGGACCTCAACCTGGCGGTTCGCCATGGCGAGCGCATCGTGATATGTGGCCCCTCCGGTTCGGGTAAATCCACGTTCATTCGCTGTATCAACCGGTTAGAGGAACACCAGCAAGGCAAAATCATTGTCGACGACGTGGAACTGACCGACGATGTACGTCAGATCGACAGCGTCCGGCGCGAGGTTGGCATGGTGTTTCAGCATTTCAACCTGTTCCCGCATTTGACGGTGCTCGAGAACTGCTGCCTGTCGCCGATCTGGGTGCGGAAAACGCCGCGCAAGGAAGCTGAGGCTACGGCGATGGAGTATCTGGAACGGGTGAAAATTCCGGACCAGGCCAACAAATTCCCAGGTCAGCTTTCCGGCGGTCAGCAACAGCGGGTGGCTATCGCCAGGGCGCTGTGTATGAAGCCGAAAATCATGCTGTTTGACGAGCCGACGTCCGCGCTGGACCCTGAGATGATCAAGGAGGTGCTGGACGTCATGATTGAGCTGGCGGGCAGTGGCATGACCATGTTGTGCGTTACCCATGAGATGGGCTTCGCCAAGACGGTGGCTGACCGGGTGATTTTCATGGACGGTGGTGAAATCGTTGAAGAGGCGCCGCCCCACGATTTCTTCACCAACCCGCAGGAGCCCAGGACCCAGAAGTTCCTGAAGCAGATCCTGCAGCATTGAACGGCCTGCAACACCTAACGAAAGAGCCGGGCGTCGCCCGGCTCTTTTTACAGTGGTTGTTTGGTAAGAACCGGTTCCTTGTCCGGTTCTACCTCCAGCCACCAGACGTTCTCGTCCCAGTCGCCCAGCACAATCCGCTTTGCCGGCTTACCGCCTGCCTCCAGCTCGTGAACAGCCGGACGATGGGTGTGGCCGTGGATCAGTCGTTGCACCCCGTGCGCCTCCATTTCCTTCACCACCTCATCCGCGGTGACGTCCATAATGAACTCTTCCTTGCCCTGGTTCTTGGCCATGCTGATTTCCCGTAATTGACGGGCCATCTGCTGACGTTCGGCCAGGGGTCGTTGGAGAATCATCTGCTGCCATTGCGGGTTGCGCATGTTGGCGCGGAATTTTTGGTACTCCACATCCGCGGTACACAGGCTGTCACCGTGCATTAGCAGGGTAGGCGTGCCGTAAAGATCCACCACCGTTGGGTCATCCAGTAGAGTGGCGCCGATTCGGTTGCAGTAATCTTCGCCAATCAGAAAGTCCCGGTTTCCGTGCATCAGGTACAACCTGGTGCCCGAGTCACTGACCGCGCGCAGTGCCGCCGCAATCTGCTCCTGCAGGGGCGTTCGCTCGTCATCGCCAATCCAGGCTTCGAAAAAGTCGCCGAGAATGTAGAGTTGCTCCACCCCTCGGGCCTTGTCTTCAAGGAATCCCAAAAACGCGTTGGTGATGTCCGGGCGGGACTCTTCCAGGTGTAAATCTGAGATGAACAGCGTGGTCACGCCGCGCCTCCGTCCCCTGTGATTTCGGCTTTCTCGATCACCACATCTTCTGCAGGCACATCCTGATGGCCTGCACGCATAGTGGTACGCACCGCGCGAATGGCATTAACGGTTTCCATGCCTTCCACAACCTTGCCGAAAACGCAGTAGCCCCAGCCTTCGGCATTCTCGGCGGTGTGGTCGAGGAAGCCGTTGTTCTCGACGTTGATGAAGAACTGCGCAGTGGCGGAGTGCGGGTCCATGGTGCGGGCCATGGCAACGGTGCCCTGCATATTGCTGAGGCCGTTGTTGGCTTCGTTTTGAATGGGCTCGCGGGTCTTTCGCGGGGTCATCCCCGGTTCAAAGCCGCCACCCTGAATCATGAAGTTGCTGATGACACGGTGGAAAATCAGCCCGTCATAGAAACCGTCGCGAACGTACTGTTCGAAGTTTTTGGCAGTCTCGGGGGCCTTGTCGTAATCCAGTTCCAGAGTGATGTCACCGTGGGAGGTTTTCAGCAGAATCATCAGGGTTTCCTGTTCAAGTAGGTATTAAAAGCAACGTGGCTGTTATTGTACTGAAGAGTTTGTACGCGTGCATGAGTTAGGCAATGATTTGTGAGTATAATACGCGGTTTCAGATACACACCCTACGATTGAGATTGTATGAGCGCCGAGTCCAAGAAAGCCCATAACTTCATCCAGAGCCTGATCGAAGACGCTGTTGCCAAAGGCGAACACACGGGTAAGGTTGTGACCCGTTTTCCGCCCGAGCCGAACGGTTACCTGCACATCGGCCACGCCAAATCCATTTGCCTGAATTTCGGCATTGCGGAAACCTTTGGCGGTGAATGCACGTTGCGGTTTGATGATACTAATCCGGAAAAGGAATCCCAGGAGTATATTGACTCCATCAAGAAGGATGTTCATTGGCTGGGTTGTGAATGGAGCGGAGAGGTTCGCTACGCTTCGGACTATTTTGACGCCATTTACGACTTTGCCGTTGAGTTGATTGAAAAGGGCAAAGCCTATGTGTGCGCACTGACTGCCGATCAGATGGCCGAGTACCGGGGTACGCTTAAAGAACCGGGCCAGAACAGCCCCTATCGTGACCGGCCGGTGGAAGAAAACCTTCAGCTGTTCCGTGATATGCGCGCCGGTGAGTATCAGAACGGTGAGTTGGTGCTGCGCGCCAAAATCGATATGGCCTCCCCGAACATCAATCTGCGGGACCCGATTCTGTACCGGATTCGTTATGCCGACCATCACCAGACTGGCGATAAATGGTGCATCTATCCGATGTATGACTTCACTCACCCGATTTCCGACGCCATGGAGGGGATTACGCACTCCCTGTGCACACTGGAATTCGAGGATCATCGCCCGCTCTATGATTGGGTGCTGGACAACATCTCAGCTCCCTGCCAGCCACGGCAGATCGAATTTGCCCGGCTGAATCTCAATTACACCATCACCAGCAAGCGCAAACTCAAGCGTTTGGTGGACGAAGGCTTTGTGGATAGCTGGAATGACCCACGCATGCCCACCATCTCCGGAATGCGCCGCCGTGGTTATACCCCGGAGTCCGTCCGTACCTTCTGTGACATGATCGGTGTCAACAAGGCCGGCGGCACTGTGGATATGGGGATGCTGGAGCACGCCATCCGCGAAGACCTGAACACCCGTTCGCCCCGCGCCATGTGCGTAATGCGGCCGTTGAAGGTGACACTGACCAATTACCCGGAAGACAAGACCGAAACCCTGGTGTTGCCGGTTCACCCTCAGAACCCGGACATGGGCGAGCGTGAAGTGACCTGGAGCCAGACCCTGTACATCGACCGGGAAGATTTCGCGGAAGAACCGCCCCGTAAATGGAAACGTCTTGCTCCGGATCAGGCGGTGCGTCTGCGTGGCGGATACGTCATGACCTGCCGTGAGGTTATCCGTGACGACAGCGGTGAGATTGTTGAACTGAAATGCGAGTACGATCCCAATACCCTCGGCGTTAACCCCGAAGGCTACAAACCGAACGGTGTCGTTCATTGGGTGTCGGCCACTGACAGCGTTGAGACGGATATCAATCAATACGACCGCCTGTTCAACCATGAGTCGCCGGACAGTGATAAAGAGACTGACTTTGTGGACCTGATCAACCCGGAATCTCTGGTGGTCCTCAAAGGCGCCAGAGTAGAGAAGAGTTTGGCCCAGCCCCGTACTGATTTGCCATATCAGTTCGAGCGTGAGGGGTATTTCTTCTGCGATCAGGAGCTGACTGAGGCAGCAGGCCGTCCGGTGTTTAACCGTACCGTGACCCTCAGGGATTCCTGGGGCAAGGGCAAGTAAGTTCGGTGATACATTCATTCAATTATTTAACGAGCGTAGCGTGATTAGAATCTACAACACCCTTAGTCAGCAAAAGGAAGAGTTCCAGCCGATCGAACCAGGAAAGGTTCGCATGTATGTCTGCGGCATGACGGTATATGACTACTGTCATTTGGGGCATGCGCGGGTGTTGGTGGCGTTTGATGTGATCACGCGGTACCTGCGTCACAGCGGCTACGATGTCCAATACGTGCGCAATATCACCGACATCGACGACAAGATCCTGCGCCGGGCTGACGAGAATGGCGAAGTTTATAGCGACCTCACCAAGCGCATGATCAAGGCCATGCACGAGGATGAGGCCAAGCTGGGTGTTTTGTCGCCTACAGAGGAGCCGTGTGCGACCGAATACATTAATGACATTGTGGCCATGATCCACAAGCTCGTTTCAGGCGGTCATGCCTATGCTGCCGATAACGGCGACGTCTACTTCTCCGTAGAGTCGTACTCCGATTACGGCAAACTCAGCAAGAAAAAGCTTGAAGACCTTGTGGCTGGCGCAAGGGTGGATGTTCAGGAAGCCAAGCGCAGCCCGGCGGATTTCGTGCTTTGGAAAGCCGCCAAAGAGGGTGAGGTAAGTTGGCCTTCGCCTTGGGGAGATGGCCGTCCAGGCTGGCATATCGAATGTTCCGCCATGTCTAACCGCTGCCTCGGCGAAACCTTCGACATCCACGGCGGCGGGCCGGATTTGTTGTTCCCGCACCATGAGAACGAAATTGCCCAGTCCGAGTGTGCCAATGGTCACACATTCGTGAACACCTGGATGCACGCCGGTGCTATTCGGGTGAACAAGGAGAAAATGTCCAAGTCCCTGGGCAATTTCTTCACCATCCGTGAGATCTTTGAGAAGTATGCGCCGGAGGTGGTGCGTTACTTCCTGGTGTCCAGTCATTACCGCAGTCAGGTGGATTACTCGGAAGAAAATCTCGCGGAAGCAGGGCGTACGCTCACCCGGCTCTATCATGCCCTGCGTGGTCTGGTGCCGGCCAAGAACGTGGCGGAAACGGAACACGACCAGCGTTTTGCCGAGGCCATGAATGACGACTTCAACACCGCAGGAGCCATTGCGGTTCTTCATGCTGTCGCTAATGAAATCAACCTGGACCGCAGGGAAGGGCGCGACGAAAAGGCTAACCAGCAAGCGGCAGTGCTTGTAAGGCTCGGGGGTATTCTGGGTTTGTTGCAGCAGGACCCGGAAGCCTACTTCCAGGCCGACACTGGCGGCGAGCTCAGTGCAGACGACATTGAGGCGATGATCCAGGCCCGAGCCGATGCGCGAAAGCAGAAAGATTTCGCCGAGGCGGACCGTATAAGGGATGAGTTGGCCGATAAAGGCATTATCCTGGACGACAGTCGCGAAGGCACCAGCTGGCGCAGGGGATGATGTCAACCAAAGGTCGTGTTGTTGGCGCGGGAATGACCTTGTAGGGAAATTCCCGTACAATACCGCCCTCGAATTATAACGGCCCTGACGGGTAAACCCGTAAAAAGGGCAGGGAATACAGTAACCCACTGAGGCAAACAACGATGACAGAACGCGTACAAGTCGGCGACCTTCAGGTCGCAAAGAACCTGTTCGATTTCGTTAATAACGAAGCAATTCCGGGCACGGGTGTCGACGCTGACAAATTCTGGGCCGAGTTCGACAAGATTGTTCACGAATTGGCTCCCCGCAACAAAGAGCTGCTTGCCAAGCGCGACGACATCCAGGAGAAAATGGACACCTGGAATCGTGACCACAAGGGCCAGAAGCTCGACATGGCCGAGTACAAGTCGTTCCTGAAGGATATTGGCTACCTGGTTGATGAGCCTGGCGACTTCAAAATTTCCACCTCGAATGTGGATCCGGAAGTGGCCACCATGGCGGGTCCCCAGCTTGTGGTTCCGGTGATGAACGCCCGTTTTGCACTGAACGCTGCCAACGCCCGTTGGGGTAGCCTTTACGACGCGCTGTACGGCACCGATGCGATCTCCGAGGAAAACGGCGCCGAAAAAGGCCGTGGCTACAACCCGGTTCGTGGTGCCAAGGTCATTGAATTTGCGCGCAACCTTCTGGACAGCTCCGCTCCGCTGGCTTCTGGCAGCCACAAAGACGCAGCCCGGTATCTGGTTGAGGGTGGCAAGCTGGTGGTCAAGTTGCAGAACGGTGAGTCTACCGGCCTGAAAGACGAGTCCGGCTTTGTGGGTTACACCGGCGCCGCCGATGCACCCACGGGCGTGCTGTTGGTCAAGAATGGCATGCATTTCGAGATTCAGGTCGATGCCAGCCATCCGATCGGGAAGGATGACGGGGCGCATGTAAAAGATGTGCTGATGGAGTCGGCTCTGACCACCATCATGGACTGTGAGGATTCTGTCGCTGCCGTGGATGCGGATGATAAGGCTCTGGCCTACCGCAACTGGTTGGGGCTGATGAAGGGCGATCTGGAAGAGACCTTCGAGAAAGGCGGCCAGCAAACCACCCGCAAGATGCACGGTGATCGTGCCTACACCAAGCCGGAAGGCGGAGAGCTGGTGCTGAAAGGCCGCAGCCTGATGTTTGTGCGTAACGTGGGTCACCTGATGACCAACCCTGCCATCCTGCTGAAAGACGGCAGTGAAGTGCCTGAGGGGCTGATGGACGGCCTCATGACCTCACTGATCGCGATTCACGACCTCAAGGGCACTGGAAAGCTGCAGAACAGCACCACCGGCTCGGTTTACATTGTTAAGCCGAAGATGCACGGGCCTGAAGAAGTGGCGTTTACCAATGAGTTCTTCGGTCGTGTTGAAGATGCGCTCGGTCTGCCGGCCTTCACCCTGAAAGTTGGCATCATGGACGAAGAGCGGCGCACCACCGTTAACCTCAAGTCCTGTATCCATGCCGCCAGGGAGCGTGCCGTATTCATCAATACCGGCTTCCTTGACCGCACTGGTGACGAAATCCACACATCCATGGAGTTGGGGCCGTTTATCCGCAAGGGGCCGATGAAGCAGGCTGCCTGGATTCAGGCCTACGAGCAGTGGAACGTGGACGTCGGGCTGGAAACCGGTTTCCGTGGTGTTGCCCAGATCGGTAAAGGTATGTGGGCGATGCCGGACCTGATGGCAGGTATGCTGGAAGCCAAGATTGGCCACCCGAAAGCCGGCGCCAATACCGCGTGGGTTCCATCACCAACAGCGGCTACGTTGCACGCCACCCATTATCATCAGGTGAGCGTTGCGGATATCCAGCAAGAGCTGGAAAGCCGCACCCGTGCCAACCTGGATGACATCCTGACCGTGCCTGTAATGGACGACCCGAAATCCCTGTCGGCGGAAGAAATTCAGCAGGAGCTGGACAACAACGCCCAGGGTATTCTTGGTTACGTGGTGCGCTGGATCGACAGCGGTGTCGGTTGCTCCAAGGTTCCCGATATCAATGACGTGGGCCTGATGGAAGACCGCGCTACCCTACGTATCGCTTCGCAGTTGCTGACTAACTGGCTCTACCATGGCATCTGCACCGAAGAGCAGATCAATGAAACCATGAAGCGCATGGCAGCGGTGGTTGATCGCCAGAATGCGAACGACCCGTCCTACCGTGACATGGCGCCGGAGTTTGAGGGCAGCATTGCCTTCCAGGCCGCCATGGATCTGGTTCTCAAGGGCCGTGAACAGCCAAATGGCTATACCGAGCCGCTTCTGCACGCCTATCGTCTGAAGGCGAAAGAGAAGTACGGTCAGTAATCCGGGCCGGTGATAAAAAACCCCGCGAATGCGGGGTTTTTTTATGAGGCCAGATTAATCCTTGTGTAGCTCGTTCGCTGCATAGAGCGTGTTCTGTAGTAGCGTGGCAATGGTCATCGGCCCTACGCCTCCCGGAACCGGGGTGATGTAAGCAGCCCGCTCCGACGCCGCTGCGAAATCCACATCGCCACGCAGTTTGCCGTCTTCCATCCGGTTGATTCCCACATCAATCACCGTTGCTCCGGGCTTGACCCACTCGCCCTTGATCAGTCCTGGCTTTCCGACCGCGGCAATCAGAATGTCCGCTTCCCGCACAAATTTCTCGAGATTGTCGGTAAACCGGTGGCATATTGTGACTGTGGCGCCTTTGAGCAGCAGCTCCATGGTCATCGGGCGGCCGACGATGTTGGATGCGCCGACGATAACCGCGTGCTGGCCCTTGTAAGGGGTGTCTACGCTGTCCAGCAGGGTGATGACGCCTGCGGGCGTGCAGGGTCTCAGGGCCGGTTTGCGCTGCATCAGGCGGCCGATGTTGTAGGGGTGGAAGCCGTCCACATCCTTGTCAGGGCGGATCTTTACCAGAATGGGGTCTGGGTCCATATGGTCGGGCAGGGGAAGCTGCACCAGGATGCCGTCTACGTCAGGGTTCTCGTTGAGCTCGTCAACCAGTGCCTCCAGGGCCTCCTGTGACGTGTCTTCCGGAAGGTCGTAGGAGAGCGACATGATGCCCGCCTCGTCACAGGCCCTGCGTTTGTTGCCTACGTATACGTGCGAGGCCGGGTCATTGCCCACCAGCACCACAGCCAGCCCCGGCGCACGAAGCCCCTGCTGTTTACGGGCCTCGGTTCCTGCCGCAACCTGTTGTCGCACAGAGGCGGCGATATCTTTTCCGTTGATCAGTTTGGCGCTCATGTCTTTGTCTTGTCGGTTGTGCGAAAATAAAGGCGCAGCATTGTCTCATGCTTGGGCTCCGTCGCCAATCGATGGGCGAAAACCCCAAATGCGTGTTGACGGACCGGTTCGGCGCCGGTAATATGCGCGCCAACTTTGCTGAGGTATCTGTTGTTCAGTTTAGACGGGGTATAGCGCAGTCTGGTAGCGCGCCTGCTTTGGGAGCAGGATGTCGGGAGTTCGAATCTCTCTACCCCGACCACTTTCTGGCCAGTCCAGGATATTGAACAGTCAGGTGGGCGAACGGTTTATGCGCTCGTAGCTCAGCTGGATAGAGCATCGGCCTTCTAAGCCGGTGGTCGCAGGTTCGAGTCCTGCCGGGCGCGCCATACCGCAGACGGTTTGATCCGTCCCGGAGACACCGAATCAGCAAAGTTAACCTGAAGTACCTGTTGGGGTCTGCCCGGCGGTAGTCTGGATGTGGTGGACGTAGCTCAGTTGGTAGAGCTCAGGATTGTGACTCCTGCGGTCGAGGGTTCGAACCCCTTCGTCCACCCCACTTTCCCGCTTACAGTGATGCGCAGCTCCTTTAGATTGAGAATTCCGATTTTTTTGCCTCGGTGGTGGAATTGGTAGACACGATAGGTTTAGGTCCTATTGCCGCAAGGCGTGGGGGTTCAAGTCCCTCCCGAGGTACCAAATCAGAAACCCTCTCAGAAACTCTGAGGGGGTTTTTTTATGGGTTACAGAAGTGGCTGGAGAGTGATTCCTGTCACATTGATGTTTATAGCCCCCTTTCTTTTTTGGTTTTAATCCCCAACTCTCGTTTCAGATAAAAGAGCGGGGCGCCCATATTCCCGGAAGTTGCCTGTAACAGGTGGATTCTCTCGGCACGGCAAACCGTGATAAACTACCCGCTTTTAAATTTGCGTCCTTTTCAGGAAATTCGTCCTGAAATCGATTTTAGCTTTTATTTTCATTCACATACCGAACCTGTAATTTGAGGATCTTCCATGCAAGTGTCTGTTGAAACGACCTCCAACATCGAACGTCGGATGACAATCGGTGTGCCCGCCCAGGAAATCGACCAGGCGGTTCAGAAACGCCTGCAGGAAACCGCTCGCACGGTAAAGATGAACGGTTTCCGCCCGGGCAAGGTGCCCATGCGTGTGGTGAAGCGTCGTTTTGGTGACAGTGTCCGTCAGGAGATTGTCGGCGAGGTTATGCGCGACAACTACATCAAGGCGCTGCAGGAGCAGGACATCAACCCGGCGGGTTGGCCGAAGTTCGAGCCGAAAACCATGGAAGAGGGCAAGGACCTGGAGTTCGTCGCCATTTTCGAAGTACTGCCGGAAGTGGAGCTGGGTGACTTCAGCAAGATCTCCGTTGAGAAGCCGAAAGCTGAGATTGCCGATAAAGACGTTGACACCATGATCGACAACCTGCGTCGCCAGCAGGCCACCATGAAGTCGGTCAAGCGTAAGTCCAAGAACAAGGATGTGGTGCTGATTGATTTTAAAGGCACTGTTGATGGTGAAGAGTTCGAGGGTGGTGCTGCCGAGAATCACAAGCTGACCCTTGGCTCAGGTCAGATGATTCCCGGTTTCGAAAAGGGCATCGTCGGCGGCAAGGCCGGTGAAGAGCTTGAAATCGAAGTGACCTTCCCCGAGGACTACCAGAACGAAGAGCTGGCGGGCAAGCCGGCTAAGTTCGATATCAAGATTCACGAGGTTCAGGAGCCGCAGCTTCCGGAGCTGGATGCTGAATTCTTCAAGAAATTTGGTATCGACGCTGAAGACGAAGCCACGTTCCGTGAAGAAGTGCAGAAGAACATGGAGCGTGAGCTCAAGCAGGCGGTCTCCAACAAGGTTAAGAATGACGTAGTTGAGGGGCTTCTGGAAAGCACCGAGCTTGATGTGCCCACGGCCCTGGTGGATCAGGAGATTGATCGCCTGCGCCAGGATGCGGTACAGCGGTTCGGCGGCCAGGTAGACTTCCAGCAGCTGCCTAAGGAAATCTTCGAAGAGCAGGCCCGTCGCCGTGTGAAAACAGGCCTTCTGTTCCAGGAAGTCGTCAAGCAGAACGACCTGAAGGCAGATCCTGCTAAAGTGGATGAAAAGATCCAGGAAATTGCGTCAACGTATGAACAACCTGAAGAGGTTGTGGCGCATTTCAACAGCAGCCCTGAACAGAAGCAGCAGATCGAGTCATCTGTTCTTGAAGATGCGGTTGTTGATCTGATTCTTGACCAGGCCAAGGTCAAGGAGAAGAAGCTGAAGTACGAAGAGGCTATCCAGGCCGGTCAGCAGCAGCGCTAAAGACGGCAGGGCTATTACAGATTGGCCCTGCATGCCTGGGAAGTAGAACAGCCGGTACGTCCGGCTGTTTTCATCTTGGCCCGGTGCTGGCACAGTAATAGCGATAAGAAAAACGAGGCGTAGCTGATTTATAAGCGGTGGCGATAAAACGCCACTCCATTGTCCAGAAGGAGTTCACGCGCATCATGACGCAGACACCAATTGATGGTCCCGCAATGGTTACCAATTCCGGCCTGGTACCAATCGTTATCGAGCAGACCGCACGAGGCGAACGTTCTTTTGACATCTTTTCCCGTCTGTTAAAGGAGCGGGTAATCTTCCTGGTGGGCCCGGTTGAAGACCATATGGCCAACCTGATTGTGGCTCAGTTGCTGTTCCTTGAGTCCGAGAACCCGGACAAGGACATTCATCTGTACATCAACAGCCCGGGTGGCTCCGTTACTGCGGGTATGTCTATCTATGACACCATGCAGTTCATCAAGCCCGATGTGGCCACGCTGTGCGTGGGTCAAGCTGCCAGCATGGGCGCTTTTCTGCTGGCGGGCGGTGCAGAGGGCAAGCGTGCCTGTCTGCCGAATTCGCGGGTTATGATTCATCAGCCGTTAGGCGGTTACCAGGGGCAGGCTACGGATATTGAGATCCACACACGTGAGATTCTGAAGATCCGTCACACCCTGAATTCTATCCTGGCCCATCATACCGGCCAGAAGCTGGACACCATCGCCAAGGATACGGACCGTGATAATTTCATGGATCCTCAGCAGGCGAAGGACTACGGGCTGATTGATTCTATACTTGATAAGCGTGTACCGAATAAATAATACTGAAGGTAATCGCAACATTCCCTGCCGGCGTATTGAGGTGAGTGCGCCGGCAAACCAAGCTCAGAGGTATTTCAATGGCAGATGAAAGAAACGGCAGGGGCGACGATAACGGCAAGTTGCTGTACTGCTCGTTTTGTGGAAAGAGCCAGCATGAAGTCCGTAAGCTCATTGCAGGGCCCTCGGTGTTCATCTGCGACGAGTGCGTCGATCTGTGCAACGATATTATCCGGGAGGAAATCCAGGAAAATGCACAGGAAGAGGCCAGTGATCGTCTTCCGACACCCGCTGAAATCCGCGACACGCTGAATGAATACGTGATCGGCCAGGACCGGGCCAAGGTGGTGCTGTCTGTAGCGGTTTATAACCACTACAAGCGCCTCCGCTACGGTGAGGGCAAGGCCGAGGTAGAACTTGGCAAGAGTAATATCCTGCTGATCGGCCCGACGGGTAGTGGTAAGACCCTGCTTGCCGAAACGCTGGCTCGGATGCTGAATGTTCCCTTCACTATTGCCGACGCAACCACGTTGACCGAGGCGGGCTACGTCGGTGAAGACGTCGAGAACATCATCCAGAAACTTCTGCAGAAATGCGACTACGATGTCGACAAGGCCCAGCGGGGCATTGTGTACATCGATGAAATTGACAAGATTTCCCGCAAGTCTGATAACCCGTCCATTACCCGGGATGTGTCCGGTGAGGGCGTTCAGCAGGCCCTGCTCAAGCTGATTGAGGGCACCGTGGCGTCCGTTCCTCCCCAGGGCGGCCGCAAACACCCGCAGCAGGAATTCCTGCAGGTGGACACCGGTAACATGTTGTTTATCTGCGGCGGCGCCTTTGCCGGCCTGGATAAGGTGATTCAGGAGCGCTCAGAGCGCAGCAGTATTGGTTTCTCTGCGCTGGTGAAGAGCCCGGACGACACCAAGAACACGGGCGATATCATTAAGGATGTCGAAACCGAGGATTTGGTCAAATATGGCCTGATCCCGGAGTTCGTCGGTCGTTTGCCGGTGGTGGCGACTCTGACGGAACTGGATGAAGAGGCGCTTGTCCAGATACTGACTGAGCCCAAGAACGCTCTGACCAAACAGTACCAGAAGCTGTTTGACATGGAAGGCGTGGAACTGGATTTTCGTGAAGACGCGTTGCGGGCTGTTGCTCGCAAAGCCATGGAGCGCAAAACCGGCGCCCGTGGTCTTCGTTCCATCATGGAGGCGACATTGCTGGACACCATGTATCAGATACCGTCTGAACATGATGTCTCCAAGGTGGTGATTGACGAGAGCGTCATCAGCGGCCAATCCGAGCCCTTCAAGATTTATGCGAGCAGCGACCACGCCAAGGCGGTACCGGAAGATTAATGCTCCGGTCAGTCGGCGTTTAAAAAAGGGCGGAAACGCCCTTTTTTTATGCCCGCACCGTGCCGGGAAATGGTGCCTGGGCGCGTAAAAAGATTGCAATTTTTGCTGTCGCCCCAATGAAGGGTGATATGCTGAATCAAACATCGTCAGAGGATTTTCTATGACCCTGATACCTGAAGAGTCCGTGCAAGAATACCCGCTGTTGCCGCTGAGAGATGTGGTGGTGTTCCCGCACATGGTGGTGCCGCTGTTTGTGGGCCGAGAGAAGTCCATACAGGCACTGGAAGCGGCCATGGAGGGCAACAAGGAAATCCTGCTGGTGGCTCAGAGAGATGCGTCGACGGACGAACCAGGCCCGGATGATGTGTTTGCCATGGGTACTGTAGCCACAGTATTGCAAATGCTCAGGTTGCCGGATGGCACCGTCAAGGTCCTGGTTGAGGGCAACGCCCGTGCAACCGTTACCGGCATCGCTGAAGGCGAGTATCTCGCCGGTACGGCCATGCTGATGGATGAGGACTCGCTGCCAGCCAGGGAAGAGGAAGTACTGGTCAAAACCCTGATGGACGAGTTCGAGAAGTACGTGAAGCTCTCCAGGAAGGTGCCCTCGGAAGTCTCCAATGCGCTGACCGGCATCAATGAGCTTGAGCGCCTTGCAGATACCATGGCAGCCCATCTGGAGCTGAAGATTCCCGAGAAGCAGGAGCTTCTTGAAGCCCTCGAGATTCGCCAGCGCGTTGACTTGCTGCTAGGCAAGCTGGACGGCGAAATTGACCTGATCGAAGTTGAAAAACGCATCCGCGGCCGCGTCAAGAAACAGATGGAGCGGAGTCAGCGGGAGTACTATCTCAACGAGCAGATGAAAGCCATCCAGAAGGAGATGGGCAGCCTCGGTGAGGGCAACAACGATTTTGAAGAGCTTGAGCAAAAGCTGGAGGAAGCCGGCCTGCCCGAAGAGGCCCGCAAGAAAACCGAAGCGGAACTGAACAAGCTCAAGATGATGTCACCGATGTCTGCAGAGGCAACGGTGGTGCGTGGTTACATCGACTGGATGCTGGCCATTCCCTGGAAAAAACGCAGCCGTGTTCGCCACGATATAGAGAAGGCCCGCGATATCCTGGATGAGGATCACTACGGGCTGGACGAGGTGAAGAAGCGGATTCTTGAGTATCTGGCGGTTCAGAGCCGGGTGAAAAAAGTGAAGGGCCCGGTTCTCTGTCTGGTAGGTCCTCCCGGTGTTGGTAAGACCTCCCTTGGCCAATCGATCGCTCGCGCGACCAATCGCAAGTATACACGTATGGCGTTGGGCGGCGTCCGTGATGAAGCGGAGATTCGTGGCCACCGCAAAACCTACATTGGTGCCTTGCCCGGCAAGTTGCTTCAGAAGCTGTCCAAGGTGGGTGTGAAGAACCCGTTGTTCCTGTTCGACGAGATCGACAAGATGGGCATGGACCATCGTGGCGACCCGGCATCAGCGTTGCTGGAAGTGCTCGACCCGGAACAGAACCACACCTTCAACGACCATTACCTGGAGGTCGATTACGATCTCTCCGACGTGATGTTCGTGTGCACCTCGAACTCCATGGACATTCCGCCGGCGCTGCTGGACCGCATGGAGATTATTCGTATTCCCGGGTACACCGAGGACGAGAAGGTCAACATTGCGCTTAAGTATCTGCTGCCCAAGCAGGTCAAGGCCAATGGTCTGCGCAAGAACGAACTCGACATGCCGGAGCAAACGCTTCGTGACCTGATTCGCTACTATACCCGTGAGGCCGGCGTACGCGGCCTTGAGCGTGAGATCGCCAAGATCTGCCGCAAAGTGGTGCGGGATCACGTTGAAAGCGGTGACAAGGCCTCTGTGACGCTCTCGCCCGAGATGCTTGAGGACTATTCCGGCGTCAAGAAGTTCAAGTATGGCCTGGCCGAGGAGAAGAATCAGGTCGGGCAGGTAACAGGCCTTGCCTGGACCCAGGTCGGTGGTGAGCTGCTGACTCTCGAATGCGCGTTGACCAAAGGCAAGGGACGGGTGGTCAAGACCGGCTCCCTGGGTGATGTGATGCAGGAGTCTATCCAGGCCGCCCTGACAGTGGTCAGAAGTCGCGCACTGGGGTTGGGTATCAGTGACGATTTCCATGAAAAGCACGATCTGCACGTTCACGTTCCTGAGGGCGCAACGCCAAAAGATGGTCCTAGCGCCGGTATCGGCATGTGCACGGCACTGGTTTCTTCATTGACCCAGATTCCGGTTCGGGCCGATGTGGCGATGACCGGCGAGATCACCCTGAGGGGCCGCGTGCTGGCCATCGGCGGCCTCAAGGAAAAGCTTCTGGCGGCACACCGGGGTGGCATCAAGACGGTGATTATCCCGGATGAAAATGTTCGTGATCTCAAAGAGATACCGGAGAACATCAAGGAATCACTGGAGATCCGTCCGGTCAAATGGATTGACGAGGTTCTGGACATTGCGCTGGCCTATCCGCCCGAACCGCGCGCCGAAGATTCGTCCTCGAAACCGGGTGCAGGTAAGCCCCGTGACGAAGACGGCGACGCTGCAGAGCGCATAAATACACATTAAACCCGCGTTGAATTGTTGACATGCGAGAGAGCCCATTGGTATAACTGTTTCGCCGTGAAGCAGCCAATATCAAGGGCTCCCGCGCAGTTAATGCCTATTCCGAACACCGGTTAGTAACCGAAAGGAATAAAAATAGTGAAGAATGGAATTCTCTGACCGCTTATGCGATAGTCGGGAACGTCCAGGAAACAACAAACCAACCTATAACATCTTCAACCTGAAATCGAAGGGGTTTAGTGTGAACAAGTCCGAACTGATCGATGCAATTGCAGAATCCGCAGATATCTCCAAAGCCGCTGCTGGCCGTGCTCTGGATGCCATGACCACCTCTATCACCGGTGCCCTTAAAAAAGGCGATCAGGTAACCCTGATTGGTTTTGGTACTTTCTCTGTTAAAGAGCGTGCCGCTCGTACTGGCCGTAACCCGCAGACGGGTGCCGAGATCAAGATCCCGGCCTCCAAAGTGCCTGGGTTCAAGGCAGGTAAGGCCCTGAAAGACTCCGTTAAGTAACGGACTCTTTCATCTGGCAATGTCCGGGATTCCCGGTCATTGTCGGAGCGGTTGGCCCGGTGGCGATACCGCTGCCAGCCTGCTCCAGATGAATTCAAGGCGCATTCCTGAAAGAATGCGCCTTTTTACGTTAAGAGACCCTCACAGACTTTGATCAGGGATCCGGGAGAGACATGCTTCAAGATATTCGGGAAAATGCCCAGGGCACCATTGCCAAAATCATCATTGGCCTTCTGATTGTTTCACTTTCTATCTGGGGAATGGACGCGATTGTCGGTGGTTTTTCCGGCGAGCCTGAAGTGGCGACGGTCAATGGGGAAGACATTACCGAGAGGGAATTCCTCCGGGTTGTACAGATTGAGAGTCAACGCCGCCTGTCCGAGATGGAGAATCCAGATCCGTCGTTGCTGGATGAGGATCAGGTTCGTCAGGATGTTCTCGATGCCCTGATCCAGCAGAAAGTGATGACCCTGAACGCCGAAGACCAGGGGCTGGAACTCTCTGATGCCGATATTGACTCCCTGATCACCCAGATGCCCCAGTTCCAGGTAGACGGTACCTTTAACCGCGACCGGTTTGTCTCTGCGGTCAGGAATATGGGAATGGGCGTTGCCGAGTTTCGCGAAACCATGCGCAAGCAGTATGTGGTGAACCAGATCCGTGCCGGTATCTCTCAGAGTGGCGTAGTGACGGATGAAAATGTGGTCCAGTTGCTGCGCATCCAGAACCAGACCCGTGACTTCCGTGTGACGACGCTTTCTGCAGACGCTGTGAGCGATCAGGTGGAGGTGACCGAGGCCGATGTGGAAGCGTACTACGATGAGAACCAGGACGCCTTCAAGCTTCCTGAGAGCGTGGATGCCAGTTACATCGTTCTGTCACTGGCAGCACTTGCCGAAACCATCGATGTCAGTGATGACCAACTGCGTGACTATTATGAACAGCGGTCCTCTGAGCTGGCCCGCGAAGAACGACGTGCCTCACACATCCTGATTGAGGATGGAGAGAACGCTGAAGAGACCATGGCGACAATTCAGGAGCGTCTGGCAGCCGGTGAGTCGTTTGCAACGCTGGCTGAAGAGTTCTCCGTGGATACGGTCTCCGCAGAGCAGGGGGGCGATCTGGGCTTTGCTGAGCGTGGTGTCTACGATCCGGCCTTTGAAGAAGCCCTGTTTGCACTTGAAGAAGGGGAAGTATCCGATCCGGTGTCCACCAGCTTCGGTGTTCATCTCATCAAGCTTGAGGACGTGCAGAAAACCGAAGCACCCCCATTGGCAGAATTGGAAGATCAACTCCGCCGCGAGCTTGCCCAGCGTGAAGCCACCGAGCGTTTTGCCGAAGTTCGCTCAGAGCTTGCTGACCTGGCTTATGCGGCTGATGATCTGGCCGGTCCAGCAGAAGAACTGGGTCTTGAAGTGCGGGAAAAGAGTGGTATCACCCGGAACGGGGGTGAAGCGCCCTTTGATCACGCGGGTCTGATCCGCCAGTTGTTTTCCGAGGATGTATTGACCGAAGGCTTTAACACCGAGCTGATTGACGTCGGCGACAACATGTCCGTCGTAGCTCGGGTGGATGAGTACCAGGAAGCACAACAGCAGCCGCTTGAAGAAGTGGCCGATGAAATTCGTGCGGCGCTGACCAGTCAGAAGACTCGTGAAGCGCTCAGAGAGCGTGCTGACGCGATCATCGCTGACCTTGAATCCGGCAAGAACATTGAAGAGCTGGGGCTTGAGGAGTGGCAATCCTATGAGGATCAGCCCAGGAGCAACCCATCGCTCGGTGGTGCTGTCATGTCCCAGGTGTTTTCACTTCAACGCCCTGGTGACGGAGACAATGTCTACGGCTCGGTGGTGTCCAGTGACAGCGCGACCATCGTGGCCCTCGATGCGGTTAACGAGGGTGACGTGAACCGGGATGGTGGTGAATTCCGGCAGCTTCGCGGTTTCCTGGCATCGCTTGAGGGGCAGCGCGAGTATCAGGCGTATCAGCAGTTCCTCAGAGAGAACGCCGAAGTAGAACGGCCGTAACAACAAGGCACCCGGTATCGGGTGCCTTGTTGCATTGCACGAGAGGCCCGGGCAACGTCCCGGGCTTTTTTAGTTGGCTTCGTCGATGTAGATTTCGGGGGTCTCCCCGCGTACATCGAAGTAGAACCCATAGGTACCGGTCTCGGGCGGGGTAAAGCGGAAGTTTTCGAAGACCGCGGAGCAATTAGTCTTTACCGGTTTGTTCAACTGAACATCCTTGTCTTCTTCCGACAGGTAGCCGCAATTGGTGCCTGACGTCCAGTTGGCATCACCAAACTTGAACTCGTAGGGTTGCCCGTCAGCCTTGAGTTCCACTTCCGTGCGATAGAGCCCGTTGTCCACTTTCTTGACCTTGTACTCCGGCAGTGCATCCCACCAGGCAAATTGCCCGCGTAGGTACAAGGATTTGCTGTAGTCGCGTTCACCACCGGTGGTGGCGCAACCGGCTGTGATGGCCATAACCGAGGCCAAAGCCAATGTTGTGAGTTTCCTGTTCATGATTGTCTCCTTTATGGTTGCTGGCCCCATGGGATCTGTTCCTCCATGGGGCCGCCAGGGCCGTTGTCAGCGGCCCTATCGATTGAATACAGCCACTGACAGGGCCGGTACCGTGAAGGTGCCGTTCGCTGCTGCAGCGGTCTGTTCCGGGGAGGTGTCCGCCATCACGGAAAAGGCCTCATTTAGGCTGGTGTCCAGTGCCTGTTGGGTCCCTGTGCTGTTGATCACCACGACGACCTGATCCACGTCGCTGTCCAGATCGGTCAGGCCGTTGTCGGGGCCATCGTCCAGACTGAAGGCAATCACGCCGGGTACCTGGCTGGGTCCGGTGTTGTGGAACGACAGTCGTTCACTGACCTGTTCAGCGGTGCGTAGACGGAAAAGCTCGCTTTCGTTACGAACGATCAGCAACTTCTCGACCTGCTCGCGGGTGTAGTCGATCTCGCTTGGCGTTGGGCCGGCCTGGAACTGGCCGATGATCTCGGTGATCAGGTCCCAGTTCGCGCCGTCCTTGTCCTGACGGGGCAGGCCACTATTCCAGGCGGTTTCCTGGTAACTGAAGTCGACTTCATTAAACCAGTCGCCGGAATCGTAACTGTCCCTTTCCATGGATTTGGAACGCAGCAATTCCGAGCCCATATGGATGAAGGGAATGCCCTGGCTGAGGATGGGGACGGAAAGTCCCACCACCTGCATCTGGGCACGTTCCTGAAGCGTGGCGGCGAAATCCGCCTTGTACTGGTTGTTGTCCCAGAGCGTCTGGTTGTCGTGCTTGGAGACGTAGTTGATGATTTCCTGGGGATCGCTGGTATACCCGGCACTCTGACCGTTGTAATCGATCTCCGCGCCGGTTCTGGTGGTGCCATCGGCGGTGATCAACGAATAGTCGCTCAGGCTGCCGGCAATGCCAACGCGGATCCAGTCGCTGATCTGCAGCAGGCGGGTTTTCTCAGCGTCGCTGCCGCTGTTTCGGTCGTTGGGGATGCTGAACAGACCATTGCTGAAGCCCTGGTTGGCGCGCAGTGCGTCACCGCCATCGAAGGGGCCGCCACCACGTACGGCGTCACGCAGGCGATCGTTGAAGGAGCCGATGCCCGTTCCGGCCATGTTTGGCTGGATGGCGTTGACGCCACGCGCATTATTGGCGACTTCACCGAAGTTCCAGCCCTCACCGTAGAAGTAGGTGTCTGGATCGACCGCAGTTACGGCATCCAGCGCCTTTTCCATATTCGACAGCATGTGATGCCCCATCAGGTCAAAGCGGAACCCGGAAATGCCGTACTCCGACGCCCAGGTGACCAGGGAGTCGATCATCAGCTTTTCCATCATCCGGTGCTCGGACGCGGTGTTTTCACAGCAGGTTGACTGCTCAACAACGCCGGTTTCGGGGTTCTGGCGGTGGTAGTAGCCGGGGACCAGTTTGTCGAGAACCGACTTGTCGGCAAGCCCTGAGGCGTTGGTGTGGTTGTAGACCACATCCAGGACCACGTTCAGACCCAGATTGGTGGCAGACTGCACCATTTCACGGAATTCCCGTATCCGGGTCACCCCGTTGGCATCGGAGGCGTAGCTGCCCTCGGGAACGGTGTAGTGCACCGGGTCATAGCCCCAGTTGAAGCTGTCGAGGCCACGAAAAGTGCCATACAGCGCCTGGGCATCGCCGGTTGCAGGGTCGAAGGATGCCAGGACCGTGCGGATGGTGTCGCCACTGCCGCAGAGGTCCGCATAGTTCGCTGCGGCTTCGTCAGACAGGTCGCACAGTTTGCTGAAGTCGTCGTCGATATTGACCACCTCGTCCGGGTTTTCGTTGATCGTTGCGATATCGAAAGACGGCAGCAGGTGGAGATGGGTGATGCCGGCGTTCGCCAGGCTTTCCAGGTGAGTGACGCCATCGCTGATGGATTCCGTAAAGGCGGCGTACTTGCCCCGGTTGGCAGCTGCAACGGTTTCGTCGGTGGCGCTGAAATCGCGAATATGGGTCTCATACACCACGACATCCTCGGGGGCCTGCACTGTCGGTGGGGTCAGGCTGTCCCAGTTGGCCGGTTTCAGGTCGCTGTCAGCCAAATCGACGACCTGCGCATACACGCCATTTTCAGAAAGGCTCAGGGCATAGGGGTCCGATGTCATGGTGGTTTCGATGGCATCGGTACGGGGGTGGTAGACCGTCACCTCATACTGGTAGAACTTACGGTCGACATCGGCGGTGTTGCCGGTATGCCTCCAGACACCGTTATCCCGGGTCATGTCTACCGGATAGCCGCTCACCATGCTGCCGTCGGCATTGAACACGTGCAGGCGCAGGCTCTGGGCCGTTGGGGCCCAAACCGCAAACCCGGTATCGGCACCGCTAACGGTTGCGCCCAGAGTGCCGTCATAGGCATAGAGATCGTCGAGCACACCCGGGATCTGAAGGCGGGTAGCCGACATCAGCTCATCATTGCCATTGTAAGCGCCGGCAATCAGTTGGCCGCGCAAAGCGTCCATTTTGGTCTGACTGTCGGTGTCCACGCTATAGGCTGGCCAGTCTGCAAGATGGGGGAAGGCCTCTTCCAGCTCTGGCGAGAGGGTGGTTGCGCTCAGCTCAATAACGGTGCCCCCGTTCAGGGTTTTATCGGTGTTATCGACAGTGATGCCGGCGCCAGCGTCATATCGAAGTTCGACTCGGGTCGCCGCGGCGGTGTCGGCAAAGACGAGCGTATTGGCGTCCAGCCAGTGAGCCTTGGCGCCGTCGACGGCCAGTTCCTCGGCTTCGATCGGGTCGGGGGAGAGCAACTGACTGCCGCTGATCGTGAAAATACGATTGCCCAGGGCGCCGAAGTGCCAGCGTTTATCATTATCACCCAGGTCTTTTTCATCGCCTTTGTGCATGATGAAGTTCATGCAGTCGCCGCCGTCGCGCATGGGAATGATGTAATAGGCGCCGTAGGTGTCGTTCACGCCACTGGCGGTGTGTGGGTCGGTCCACTCGGTCGGCACGCCTTCCGCCAGGCCATCGCAACCGGCTGCGGCGTCGTTCCAGAGATGGAGCCCCCAGCCGTCATAGTCGCCGGCGGGGCGTTTGTAATAGAGGATGGCTTCGTTGTCGCCGGGTTCCAGCAGGGCGGTGGAGTCCCCGCCTCCGCCGTCGCCGGAGTCTGAAGATGAGCTGTTGCTACCGGAGTTGCAACCGACAAGAGCCAGGGACAAAGCCAAGGCCCAGCCGCCTGCAACCAGTTTATGGTCAGGCATAACGCGTATCCTTTTTCCATTGTTGTTGTTTGGGATGTTGCTTGCGAACCGGCAGAACCTGTACGCAAACGTTGCAGGATCATGGTTGCGCGAAGAGCTCGGCCACACATCCTTCGGCAACGGACTTTTGCGGGCGTAGTCTGAGGGGCGTATGGGGAGTAGAGAATAGAGGAGTGGTGCGTACAAAAAAGGGCCGGCTGAAAAGCCGGCCCAAGGAGGTCCAACGAGAGTGTGTGGTGTTTAGAGCCTTACCACCAGGCTTCGATCTGGGCACCGATCTGGATGTCGCCATCGATGCCTTCACTACGAGCGGCTTCCGCCTGATCGCCGAAGAACGCTGCCGCGTAGGCACGAATCACCGGGCGCGCCCAGTAACCGGGGCCTGCGCTCCACTGTTGCGCAATGGCAACTTTCTGCAGGTCGGTTTCTTCGTCGTTGTAGGGGTGGTGCACATCCTCATAGCCGATTTCCAGAGCTGTGCTGGTCACGGAGTTCCAGTTGTAGATCGGGCGAGCAACAACACTCAGGCGGGTGGGTTCCTCTTCGTTGATCGGGCCGTAGGTTTCACCTTTGGAGTACAGGGCGGAGTAGCCAAGCTCCCAAGGGCCTCCGAGCTTGACCACGCCGTGGTTCAACACGCGCCAGCTCTTCTCGAGCGTGCCGTCGTAGTAAGGGGCGTTGAGGCTCGCGTTGCCGCCCTGGTTGGCAAAGGCGGCTTCGCCCAGGGAGTCGGTCGCATACTGCAGGACGAATTTGTTAAAGCCACCCATGAAACCAGATGACAGTTCAATGGTACCGAAGAAGCCGTCTTCGTCCATGATGCCAGCGGCCTCCTGCTCATCGGTCAAGTCAGCCATGCCATAGATGCCCGCCAGTGTCAGCGTGCTTTCGCCAACCGGGAAGGCGTAGCGCAGGTCCAGCTTGTTGTTCTGAACGATGGTGTCGCTTTCCTGCTTGTCAAAGTTGATCCATGCAGCAGAGAACTGGCCAGCACCGGCCTGAATGTTTTCAACGCCCGCGCCGTAGCCGGAGTTGTTGATGTAGAACAGGTCCAACTGGTGCACGTCATGACGCTTGTAGAAGCGCTTGCCAGCCCAGAGTGTGGCGCCAGGCAGAGATTCGATGACGTTGGTGCCGGACACGTAAAGCTGACGCACCGCTACTTCGCCGCCGCTATAGGGGTTGCCGTTGTTGCGAGTGGTTTCCTCGCCGGCAAAATCGACGCCGTTGACATCGTCGGCGCCGTCAAATGCCTGGTAGTCGTTACCCTGGTTGATGGCTTCGTAGGAGACCATGGAGTCGAAGCGGAACGTTTTACCGTCCTGGCTGAAGAGCTGGTCACCAAAGGCCAGTTCCGCATAAGTGTCGCATTCGTCTGCAAGGCGTCCGACAAAGTGGCCGTTGGCACCGCTACCGAAACAGGTTTGTTCCCCGCCACTGCTGGTGTTGGTGGAAAGACCTGAGCGGGCGTAGCCATGAAAATCAACGGCGATGGCGGGCGTAGCCATGATGGCAGCTGTGACCGCAGCCGCAAGCGGGAGTTTGTTCGGGAAAAAGCGCTTATTGTTTTGCATCATCTGTGTCCTGTGCTTTTTGTCTTTTTTGAATGTCAGGGAAGCGGAAGTTCCGGCATCGTGTCGTGGACAGTCAGTTCCGGATCAGGCTTCCGGTTCCCTTGATTGCAGCTTCTGCCAATCAGACATTGGGAAACCGGATTTCATAGTCCTGTAACGGGAGGGGTAGTGCATCCTCCGCCCTGAAGAAAAAGGGGGGTGAGTTTTCAGGGGGAGGAGGGGCGTAGAAGGATGAGACACCAAATCAGTGGCTTTGCTACCTTTGAAAGCCGCGCGTTTAGGTCATTGGGAAGCGGGTAGGTTTCAGGCTTTCCTTGATTTTTTTCAGATGGCCCAGGAAATCCGCCCCGCGCTTGAGGGTGACGCCGGTCGCAAGGATGTCGATCACTGTTAGGTGAATAATGCGAGAAGACATTGGCATGTAAACCTCGGTGTCCTCCGGCGCCGTTACTTCAATGACCACCGTGCAGACGTCTGCCAGTGGCGAGTCGGGCATGGTGATGCCGATAACGGTAGCGCCGTTGGTGCGGGCGTGCTGTGCAATTTCAACGGTTTCACGGGTGCGCCCGGTATAGGAAATAAGCACGATGACATCGCCCTTGGTGGCCCCTGCGGCTACCATGCGCTGCATCAGGGCGTCATCGTACGACATGACCGGGATATTAAAGCGGAAGAACTTGTGCTGGGCGTCCATGGCAACCGGTGCGGAGCCGCCCATGCCGAAGAAGTTGATCTGCTTGGCTTGGATCAGATAGTCGATGGCCGACGCCAGTGCTTTTGGATCAAGGGCCTGACGTGCCTTGTCGAGGCTGGCAATGGTGCTGAGCATGATCTTGTCGGAGAACTCTGCGACAGTGTCGTCGGGCTCCACGTTCTGACCAATGTACGGCGTGCCAGTGGCAATGCTCTGGGCCAGGCGTATCTTGAAATCGGGAAAGCCGGTGGCTGAAAAACCGCGACAGAAACGGTTGACGGTCGGTTCACTGACGTCCGCCGCCCTGGCCAGAGCGGCAATGCTGTAACGGGTGGCGGCACTTGGGTCGCGAAGAATCGCCTCGGCAACCTTGCGCTCTGATTTATTGAGCGTGTCCAGTCTTAGCTGGATGTCTTCGAGCAGGTTGTCATCGCGTTGCGCCTGGTTCGCAGCCATTTGGGATACTCCCTGAATCATCGGCGTTCTTGTGAAAATCCGCGCTGATTATAGCGTGTTTTTGGTAGGTTTGTGGTAGTAAAAGTGTCATTAATTGGAAAATATCCTTGGAAAATTTCATTTCTGGTGTCATTATTTGCATAAAATTACTACATTGACGCCTCGAGTCGTGCGGCGGTGTGTTGCTGCATGAAAACAAAGAGAGAAGGAACCGATGGCTGATCCGATAAATACCCGTTGTGACCTGATGATGTTTGGTGCGCTTGGTGATCTGGCGCAACGCAAACTGTTTCCCGCGCTGTATCAGCTGGAGCGGGCCGGACTGCTCCACAAGGGCACTCGTATTCTGGCAATCGCGAGAAACAAGGCAGACGGCGGCGAGGTTCGTAAGACGCTTCTTGGCAAGTTGAAAGAGCATGTCAGGAAAGACGAGTTTGATGCCGACGTGGCCGAGAAATTCCTGCAGCGCGTGGATTACCAGTTCCTCGATTTCACCAACCCTGAAGGTTACGGCGTCCTCAATGACTGGCGCAGCAAGGAACCCAGCAATCTGATCGTCTACATGGCCACGCCACCGGCCATGTACGGTGAGATTTCACGCAACCTCCGGGGAAATAACTGTTGCGACCAGAACACCCGGGTGGTTGTAGAGAAGCCGATTGGTCACGACCTTGAGTCGTCCAAGGTCATCAATGACGAGTTGGGTGAGGTTTATAACGAGAACCAGTTGTTCCGTATCGACCATTACCTGGGTAAGGAAACGGTACAGAACCTCATCGCGCTTCGGTTTGCTAACAACCTATTCGCTTCCCAGTGGGACCAGAACCATATTTCCCATGTTGAAATTTCGGTGGCTGAGAGCGTCGGTATCGAGGGCCGCTGGGGCTATTTCGATAAAGCCGGTCAGGTTCGCGATATGGTTCAGAACCACCTGCTTCAACTCCTGTGCCTGATCGCCATGGATCCACCCTCGGACCTGTCGGCAGACAGTATCCGCAATGAGAAAGTGAAAGTGCTGAAGGCGATGCGCCGTATCACTCCCGACATGATGGATACGCATGTGGTTCGCGGGCAGTACACCGCTGGCACCAGTGGCGGAAAGCCCGTGCCGGGCTATCTGGAGGAAGAGGGCGCGGCGCGCGGCAGCAAGACCGAAACCTTTGTGGCCCTGAAAGCCGAGATCGATAACTGGCGCTGGTCTGGCGTACCGTTCTACATCCGTACGGGTAAGCGCCTGCCGGAGAAGCTGTCGCAGATCATCATTCACTTCAAACCGGCGCCACACTACATCTTCGACCCGGACCAGAAACACCTGGCCAACAACAAGCTCATCATCCGTTTGCAGCCGGACGAGGGTATGTCCCTGCAAATTCTGACCAAGGACCAGGGGCTGGATAAGGGAATGCGCCTGCGCCAGGGGCCATTGGAGCTGACGTTCTCGGAAACCTTCGAAACCGACCGTATCCCGGACGCCTACGAGCGCCTGCTCTGGGAGGTCATGAAAGGCAATCAGTATCTGTTCGTCCGTCGTGACGAAGTGGAGCACGCCTGGCAATGGGTTGACCAGATCATGCGCAACTGGGACGACAGTGGCATACCGCCAAAACGCTACGCCGCAGGAACCTGGGGCCCGGTTGCCTCCATCGCCATGATTACCCGTGACGGAAGGAGCTGGTATGAAGATGCATGACCTGAATCTGCCGGAGTCAGTGGATGCGTATTTTTTCGACACCCCTGGTGATACGGCGGTTGCGCTGGCGGATGCAGTCGCAAAACACCTCTCGGAACGGCTGCTGATTGCACCCCGCGCCAGTCTGGTGGTGTCTGGCGGCTCAACCCCGCTGCCATTTTTCGAGGCCTTGAGGGAGAAGCCGTTGGATTGGGCGCGCATTGACGTGCTGCTGGCGGACGAGCGCTGGGTCTCCGAAGACGATAACGACAGCAATACCCGCCTGGTGCGGGAAAACCTTTTGCAAGGCCCAGCGTCAGAAGCCCGGTACCTGTCCCTCAAACAGCCTGGCGACACGCCGGCCGAAGGTCTGGCAGCTGCGGAGGCAGCCCTCGAAAAGCTCCATCTGCCGCTGGATGTACTGATCCTGGGCATGGGAAACGACGGCCATACGGCGTCATTGTTTCCCGATGCGCCTGAGCTCGACCGGGCCCTGGATACGGACTCGGCGGAAGTCGTGGCTCCGATGACGCCGCCTTCTCAGTCCCAGAAACGAATTACGCTGACACTGCGGGCCTTGAGCCGTGCGGGTTTCACGGCGATGCACCTGAAAGGGGATGACAAGCTGAAAACCTTGCAGGCTGCCTGCAGCGATATCGAAAATATCCGCGAAATGCCCATCCGCGCGTTCCTGAAACCGGGGTTGCAGGTTTATTGGAGCGCTTGAGGCTGTCTGCCCGAGATTTGTTATACCGGAGATATGTATGAACCAATTGTCTGATTTTCACCGCGAGCGCGTCCAGGCGGTCTTGAGCGCTTCCCCGCTTGTTCCGGTGATCACCATCAACCACCCGGACGAGGCGCTGCCATTGTGTCAGGCTTTGGTTGATGGTGGCATTCGAGTACTGGAAATCACGCTGCGTACCCCTCATGGCGTGAAGGCCATTGAGCAGGTGCGAAAAGCGATCCCGGACGCCTGGGTCGGGGCGGGCACGGTCACCAGCATTGCCCAGTACCGCCAGGTTGAAGCCGCCGGCGCCCAGTTCGTGATCACGCCGGGCGTCACCGAGGCCATCCTGGAGTTCGGTGTGACTTCGGAGGCGCCGTTGCTGCCGGGTATTTCAACGATTTCGGAGCTGATGGTTGGCTACAACCTGGGCTACCGAGAATTCAAGTTCTTCCCAGCCGAAGTCGCCGGCGGCATCCCCGCCCTGAAGGCCTTCTCCGGTCCCTTCCCGGACGTCACTTTCTGCCCAACCGGTGGTATTCGCCGCAACACTGCCAAGGACTATCTGGCCCTTAAGAACGTCTCGGCCGTTGGTGGTACCTGGTTGACGCCTGGTGATGCTGTTGCCTCTGGTGACTGGGGGCAGATTTCGGAGATTGTTCGTGGGAGTCTTGGTGACCTGTGAGCTCTGTTCTCGGTCTGTAGCCTGAGAGGTTGGGGTATTCGCGGTTGGTGGCAGGGCCGTTCGGGAAACGCTACGAGCACATCCATGTGCGCTTGGAATTGGCCATCCATGGCCAATTACATTCCCGAACGGCCCTACCACCAACCGCTTGTTCCGGTCTCAGAGGTATCTCCCTGGTTGCTTGAATCGCTTTGAGTCAATGCTTTGCGTGAAGAGGAGGGAGGCTAGTTTTGGTCATTTCGGCGAATAACGCGTTGTAAGCAAGAGTGTGGTCCAGCGATATCCGATTGGTCTAAGCAAGAGGCTGCGGGGCGGGGCTTCCCAAAATGTAATTGGCCAAGGATGGCCAATTTCAAGCGCACATGGACGTGCTCGTAGCGGTTTTGGGAAGCCCCGCCCCGTAGTCTCCTGGCACCAAACCAGCAGGCTACAAACGACGACACCTCCCAATTACCGCCTAGCGAATGTCCGCACCAACACGAACAATCTTCATAGTGTTCGTACCGCCCTGGGCATTCACATAATCACCCTTGGTAATCACCACCAGATCACCTTCTTTGACGGCCCCCATCCGAACCAGCTCCGCCACCGCGCGAGAGTTTGTCTGCTCGGGCGGAATCGTCGCCGAATCAAAAGGCACTGTCTGTACGCCTCGAAACATCGTCACCCGATGTTGGGTAGAGTGATTGCGGGAGAATGTGAAAATCGGAAGGCTCGACTTGATGCGTGACATCAGCAGCGGCGTCGCACCGGTTTCCGACATGCAGATAATCGACGTCACACCGTCCAGATGGTTGGCCGCGTACATAGCGGAAAGGGCAATCGCCTCGTCCACAAACTCCATGCTTTCATGGATACGGTGCTTGGACTGATGCATCGACGGATGCTTTTCCGCACCCATGCAAATTCGCACCATGGCCTCCACTGCTTCCGTGGGGTAGTCGCCGACCGCCGTTTCTGCAGATAGCATTACCGCGTCGGTGTAGTCCATCACCGCATTCGCCACATCGGAAACCTCCGCCCGCGTTGGCATCGGGTTCTCGATCATGGATTCCATCATCTGAGTGGCGGTAATCACCACGGTGTTCAGGGCGCGGGCGCGGTTGATGATGTGCTTCTGAACGCCTACCAACTCGGCATCGCCAATCTCAACCGCGAGATCGCCCCTGGCCACCATAACTGCGTCCGACGCATCGATGACCGCATCCAGGGCGGCGTTATCGTGGGCCAGTTCCGCGCGTTCAATCTTGGCAACCAGGCGGGCTTCCGAGCCGGCTTCCTTCAATAGGCGGCGGGCAACGTGCATGTCTTCTGCGGTGCGTACAAACGACACCGCGACATAGTCGGCGCCCAGGCGGGCAGCGGTTTTGATGTCCTGCTTGTCTTTCTCGGTCAGGGCTTCGGCGGAGAGGCCGCCGCCACGCTTGTTCAGGCCCTTGTTGTTGGACAGGGGGCCGCCGATAAGAACGCGGGAGGAAATGCTGGTGCCGTCGACGGACTCCACTTCCATTTCGATCCGGCCGTCGTCCAGTACCAGAATGTCGCCTGGTTTGACGTCTTCAATCAGTTGCTCGTAATCAATGCCGACGCGCTCATCATTGCCCGCTTCCTTGTCCATGCTGGCGTCCAGGATAAACTGCTGGCCGGCCTTGAGGGTCACCTTGTTTTCCGCGAAGCGTGCGATACGAAGTTTTGGCCCCTGGAGGTCGGCGAGCAGGGCGACAAACCGGCCGTTGGCGGCGGCAGATTCCCGCACCCGCAGGGCGCGTTGGATGTGGTCTTCCGCACTGCCGTGGGAAAAATTCAATCTCGTAACATCAACACCTGCAGCAATAATAGCTGACAGTGATTCCGGTGAATCAGTGGCGGGGCCGAGAGTGGCGACGATCTTGGTGCGCCTTAACATGGTTCCAGTTTCCTTTTGTTTTTCAGTGAAGCTTTCCGGTTGTGCTGGACGAAATGGCAGGTGAGCAGGGTTACTGGCTCGCCTTTTTCATCAGTGCAACAGCGTTGTCGAGCATCCGGTTGGAGAAGCCCCATTCATTGTCGTACCAGGCCATGACTTTCGCGTGACGGCCCATGGCCCGTGTGTGATTGGCGTCGAAAATGCTGGACAGGGCGTTGTGGTTGAAGTCCACACTAACCAGTTTCTCTGCGTTGTAGCCAAGGACCGGGTTGTTTTCCGCTGCAGCTTTCACGACCTCGTTGATTTCTTCCACGGTGGTGTCGCGGCTGGCGATGAAGCCGAAATCCACCAGGGAAACGTTGATAGTAGGAACCCGCACGGCCAGTCCGTCAAGTTTTCCGGACAGTTCCGGGATCACCTTGCCAATGGCTGCGGCTGCACCGGTTTTTGTCGGGATCATGGACTGGGTGGCCGAGCGCGCGCGATACAGGTCAGAGTGGTAGACGTCGCTCAGTTTCTGGTCATTGGTGTACGAGTGGATCGTGGTCATCAGGCCACTCTCAATGCCAATTTTCCTGTGCAATGCTTCAACAACCGGTGCCAGGCAGTTGGTGGTGCAGGAGGCGTTGGAGATGATGTTGTGTTCGGCGGTCAGAACGTCGTCGTTGACCCCGTAGACAACCATCGCGTCGGCGTCAGAAGAGGGGGCTGAGATAATGACTTTGCGTGCGCCGGCTTTGAGGTGACCCTCTGCCTTGTCACGGGCGGTAAACAGGCCAGTGCACTCGAAGACCACATCCACATGGTAGTCTTTCCACGGCAGTTCTTCGGGGTTACGGATGGCGGTGATGGCGATGCGGTCACCGTTGACGGAGAGTGATTCGGCATCGTGGTTCACAATGCCGTTGAAGCGACCGTGAACGCTGTCGTATTTGAGTAGGTGAGCGTTGGTTTCCGCGTCTCCCAGGTCGTTGATGGCAACCACCTGAAGCTCATTTCGGTAGTCGTTTTCATAAAGTGCGCGGAGAACATTGCGGCCAATGCGACCAAAGCCGTTAATTGCGATACGAATAGTCATGTTCTGGCTCCAGATTTGTTTGTTTATTGTTCGTTTCAGTTTCTGATGTAGTAAATATAACAACAAATAATGGAAAAATGAATGACTGGCGGGTGAAAGTAGCAAAAAAAGAAAGTAAACTTACGGGAATAAAAAAGTAATTAGATAACAAGTTTCAGGAGACCCACTATGCACCCGACCGTAGACGCGGTTACCAAGCGGATCATCGAGCGCAGTCGCGCTACCCGGCAGGATTATCTGGACAGGATGGGCGAGCTCAAAGCCCAGTCACCCCAGCGCAGCACGCTGTCCTGCGGCAACCTGGCTCATGGCTTTGCCGCCTGTAACCAGTCCGATAAAGACACCCTCAAATTCATGAACAAGGCCAATGTGGCCATTGTCTCCGCCTACAACGACATGTTGTCGGCCCACCAGCCTTATCAGGACTTTCCGGACGTGATTCGCAAGGCGGCCAACGGAATGGGCTCGGTGGCGCAGTTTGCCGGTGGCACCCCGGCCATGTGTGACGGTGTGACCCAGGGCCAGCCGGGCATGGAGCTGAGCCTTTTTTCACGCGACACCATCGCCATGAGTACGTCGGTCGCCCTGAGTCATAATATGTTCGATGCCACCATGTTGCTCGGCATCTGCGACAAAATCGTTCCTGGTTTGCTGATCGGGTCGCTGAGCTTCGGCTACCTGCCGACCATTCTGGTGCCGGCTGGTCCCATGCCGTCTGGGCTGCCCAATAAAGAGAAGCAGCGCATTCGCCAGCTCTACGCCGAGGGCAAGATCGGTAAAGACGAGCTGCTGGAGGCGGAATCCCAGTCCTACCACAGCCCCGGTACCTGCACGTTCTATGGTACCGCCAACAGTAATCAGCTTCTGGTGGAGGTAATGGGGCTGCATCTGCCAGGGTCGGCCTTCGTGAACCCGGGTACGCCACTACGTGAAGCCTTGACCCGTGAGGCAACCGAACAGGTTATCCGGCTGTCCAAGCCCCACGGAGGCGCGTTGGGTCTGGGCGACATGGTGGACGAAAAGAGTATCGTGAATGCGCTGGTGGCGCTGCTGGTGACCGGTGGCTCCACCAATCACACCATTCACTGGATCGCCATCGCCCGAGCCGCCGGCATCATTGTCGACTGGAACGACTACTCCGAGTTGTCATCGGCGGTACCTTCGATGACGCGTATTTATCCCAACGGCCAGGAAGACGTGAACGCCTTCCACGAAGCGGGGGGAACGCCGTTCCTGATCCGTGAGTTGCTGAGTGCCGGTCTGCTTCATAATGACGTTGAGACGGTTGTGGGGCATGGGCTGGAACAGTACGCACGAATGCCGGAACTGGAGAATGACAAGCTGGTGTGGAAGCCGGCGCCTGAGAAAAGTGCCAAGCCGGATGTGCTGAGTACGGCGGCGGAGCCCTTTGCGCCGGACGGCGGATTGCGGGTTCTGGATGGCAATCTTGGCCGTGGCGTGATCAAGGTGTCGGCCGTGGCGGAGGAGCACCGCGTAGTGAAGGCACCGGCTGTTGTGTTCAATGACCAGAACGAACTCAAGGCGGCCTTCGATGCGGGTGACCTCAACCGCGATTGCGTTGTGGTGGTCCGGTTCCAGGGCCCGAAAGCCAACGGTATGCCTGAATTGCACAAGCTGACGCCGTACCTTGGTGTGCTTCAGGATCGTGGCTATAAGGTTGCGCTGGTTACCGATGGTCGCATGTCCGGAGCGTCCGGTAAGGTGCCGGCAGCCATACACGTCTATCCGGAAGCGGCGAATGGTGGGGAGCTTTGCCGGGTGCGCAATGGCGACGTGATCAATCTGGACGCGGTTGCCGGAACACTGGAGATTGAGGTGTCGGCTGAGGAATTTGCCAGCCGCGAGGCAGAAAAAGCGGACCTGAGCAGTTATCATCACGGCCTGGGCCGGGAGCTGTTTGGCTGGATGCGCAAAGCCGCCAGCAACCCGGAAGAGGGCGCCAGCTTTTTCTGGAATCACGACGCATGACGAAAGACAACTACTCGCTGGTAGGAGACATCGGGGGTACCAACGCCAGGTTTGCTCTCGTTCGCTCCGGTGACGTTACCCCGGAGGCTGTTGAAGTCCTTGCCTGCGGGGACTACGACAATCTTGATGCTGCCATCGTTGATTACCTTGCCCGCTGCGGCGTAGGGGAGGTGCAGGATGTCTGTCTTGCGGTAGCATCGCCAGTCCAGGGCACCCAGGTGCGGATGACCAACAACCACTGGCGTTTCGACAGCGAGGAGGTTCGCAGGCGGTTTGGTTGGGGCGCGTTCAAGGTGATCAATGACTTTACTGCCATGGCCCTCGGGGTTCCCCATGTCAGTGCCGATAAGCTGGTCCACGTTTGCGGCGGCCCGGGCAATGCGGCGCGCCCCCGGCTGGTTATCGGTCCGGGTACCGGCCTGGGAGTGTCAGGGTTGGTTCCGTTGCAGCATGGCTGGGTGCCGCTGATGACTGAGGGTGGTCACGTGGACTTTGCCCCGACAGACGACACCGAGATGGCTATCCTGCGGATTCTGAAGGCCCGGTTCGGTCGCGTTTCCGTCGAACGTATCCTGTGTGGTCAGGGTTTGCTGAACCTTTACCAGGCCCACGCAGAGATACAGGGCGTGGCCGCCCCCCTGGATGCGCCGGAGAAAATAACCGCCGCCGCGTTGGATCAGTCTGATCTGCTTGCCCGCCAGACTTTGCGGCACTTCTGCGAGATTCTTGGGCGCGTTGCCGGCAATGGGGTTCTGACTCTCGGCGGCACTGGGGGTGTTTACCTGTGCGGAGGCATTCTCCCCAGGTTCATCGATTTCTTCCTGGAAAGCCCGTTCCAGAAAGGTTTCGAAGACAAGGGGCGGATGCGTCCCCTGCTGGAATCAACGCCGGTTTACGTGGTGATGGATGGGTACACCGGTTTATTGGGGGCTGCCGAAGCGCTGGCCAACCCGGAAGTGTAGTCCGGCGCTCATTCACAGGTAGTGAATGAGCGTATCCCTCTCAAAGCGGTATTGGCGGTTATACACGCCCTTGTCTGAGCGTTTCCCCGCCGCCAGCACCATGGTCACCAGGCCCTTTCGCGGTAGCTTCAACAGCCGTCTTACCCGGCATTCGTCAAAGCCTTCCATGGGGCATGAATCGTAACCGTGGGCCCTCAGCGCCAGCATCAGGTTTTCAGCCGCAAGTGCGGTGGATTTTGTGGCCCAGACTTTCATCTCACTCTTTGAATAGGGGCCTCTGGGAACAGGGCGGGAAAGGCCTACAAACAATCCGGCGGCTTTCTTGGCGGCACCGAGCAGGCCGAAAGGCCCCTGGTTGTAGTGGATGGGTGCGATTCTGGAATAGTACTTCTCGACGATGCCCGGCAGCTTTTCCTCCGGCCATTGTTCCAGCGCCATACGGGAGTGCTCTCGCCAGGTGTCAGTACGGGCGACTACGACAATCAGTAGGGGAGCGGTTTTGGCGGCGTTCTGCCCAAGGCAGGCGTCGGCCAGACGCGTTTTGAGGTCTGGGGTCCTGACCACGAAAAATTCCCAGGGCTGAAGATTGCTGGAATTTGGCGCCAGCATGGCCAGCTCAAGGCAATCATCCAGCACGTGTTCCGGCACTGGCTCGTCGGTAAATCGGCGTACTGAACGCCGGCTGCGAACAACCTCGCGAAACGCATTCAGGGTGGCGTTGGAGTCAACATCTGACTTGGCATTCATGGGCGGAGCAGTCCTTGTGCCGTTCTCGGAATCGTCGATTTGTGGCTAACGGGTTGAGGCTTTATGGTTACGTTAAGTGGCTGTGTATGCAATGGCCTATTCTTCTGGAGTGGTTGGCACAAATGACCAGTCTTTATTCCCGGATGCCGTTTGGTGAATTGGTGGAGAACGTTCGCCAGTGCCGGATCTGTGAAGCTCAGTTGCCCCTCGGGCCCCGGCCGGTGATCCAGATCTCGCAGTCAGCGCGTTTGCTGGTGGTGGGGCAGGCGCCCGGGCGCCGTGTTCACGATACCGGATTGCCGTTCAACGACCCCAGCGGCGACCGGCTGCGCAACTGGATGGGCATTGACCGGGACACTTTCTACGACGAACAGCAACTGGCGATCTTGCCCATGGGGTTCTGTTATCCCGGCACAGGAAAGAACGGTGACCTGCCACCACGGCCGGAGTGTGCGCCTGCCTGGCGGGGCCTGCTACTGGAACGCCTGGAGCATGTGGAGCTGACGTTGGTGATTGGACAGTACGCTCATGCCTGGCACTTGCCAGGGGCGAAAACGTCGGTGACTGAGCGGGTGAGGCAATGGCGGGAGGTGTGGCCGACCATGTTGCCGTTGCCACACCCCAGCCCGAGAAACAACCTTTGGCTACGGCGCAATCCCTGGTTCGAGCAGGAGGTTATTCCCGAGCTGCGCCGCCGGGTAAAGGATATTCTGGACGACTGAGCTCCCAGGTGTCTGTTGTACACCTATCGGGCTTCTTCCCAGCGCGCAAGAAGATCTTCGTAGCGAATGGTTTTCCCCGGTGGCTTTTCGTTCTTCAACTTCGGCTTCGGAGCTCCTGGTTGTGCGAGCCACCAGTCGCGACCTTTTGCATCGTCGTCTGATGCAATACGGGGTGGGCAGTTCTTGACCGTGTAGTTCCGTTCCATCACCGCCATCGCCCTGTCCTGACTTTCGGCCAGTTTATCCATGGCCTGCTGTGCTGTGCGTTCTCCCGACATTGCATCGGCGATGTTCGGCCACCAGAGTTTGGCCAGTTTGGGATAGTCGGCGATATTAACACCAGTCGGTGTCCAGGCTTCACGGGCGGGGCTGCGGTAGAACTCCACCAGCCCGCCCAGTTCCGCGCTTCTGGCCTGCATTTCCGGGGAGTCCAGGTCCGATTCGCGAATTGGCGTCAGGCCCACGAGCGTTTTTTGAAGTGATACCGATTTTGAGACGGTGAACTGGGCGTAGAGCCAGGCCGCTTTCTGGCTGCGATCACTCATCACTCTGGGAATGGTCCAGGCGCCTACGTCCTGATAGCCGAGTTTCATGCCTTCCGACCAATAGGCGCCGTAAGGGGAGGGTGCCATTCGCCATTTCGGCGTACCGTCGTCATTGACCACGGGGAGCCCGGGTTTGGTCATGTCGGACGTGAAGGCGGTATACCAGAAAATCTGCTGGGCAATCTGGCCCTGAGCGGGAACGGGACCGGCCTCGGAAAAGTTCATCTCTGGCGCTTCCGGTGGCGCGTAGCTTCTGAGCCAATCTATGTACTTCTGCAAGGCATAAACAGCGGCCGGCCCGTTGGTGGCGCCGCCTCTCTTGACGGAGGAGCCAACAGGATGACATTCCTCCATCCGGATTCCCCATTCATCCACTGGCAGGCCATTGGGTAGCCCGGGGTCGCCAGCGCCCGCCATGGATAGCCAGGCATCGGTGAAGCGCCATCCAAGTGACGGATCTCGTTTGCCATAGTCCATATGGCCGTACACGCGCTCGCCGTCGATCTCCTTCACATGGACGGTGAAGAACTCGGCAATATCCTCATAGGCGGACCAGTTCAATGGCACGCCAAGCTCATAGCCATAGCGCTCCAGGAACTTTGCGCGTAACTCGGGGCGCTGGAACCAGTCGTAACGGAACCAGTAGAGGTTGGCGAATTGCTGGTCCGGCAACTGGTAGATTTTTCCATCCGGGCCCGTCACGAAGCTCAGGCCAATAAAATCCTTCAGGTCCAGCGTGGGCAACGTGTACTCGCGCCCCTTGCCTTCCATGTAGTCACTCAGTGCCAGTGCCCAACCGGTGCGCGCGTGGGTGCCAATCAGGTCTGAGTCGTTGACGAAGGCGTCATACCGACCCTTGGCAGCCATGATCCTTTGTAGGTTGACCTGCCGGATGACCTCGCCTTCCGGTTTCAGGTCGTGAGTCACCTTTATGCCGGTAATGTCGGAAAACGCTTTCGCGAGTACTTCGGATTCGTAACGGTGCGTTGCCAGGTTCTCTGACAGAACCGAAATCTCAAGGCCTTCCAGCGGCTTGGCGGTGTGTGCAAACCAGGCAAGCTCTTCTGCCTGTTGCTCCGTAGATAGCGTGGACGCCTGAAAATTTTCTGAAATCCACTGATTGATGACCTGCTTGCGTGCTTCCGGCAACGCACTAAACGTATCTGAACCGTGACCGGCTGCGCTGAAGCACAGCAGACAGGTGGTCGCAGCGACAATTGGCCATTTCCTCATGGAACACCTTTCTTGTTGTTAGTCACACGTGTTTTGTTGGTTTTACTACATTATTGAGAGTAATGTTCGTTTTGTGGTTCGTCAACGAAAATTTATCGACATTTCTGTATTTGTAATTAAGTCAACAAAAACAACAATATATTGATTGTTTCGTTGTTTTTTGCGCCATGCAAGGGCGCAGATTTCAGATAAAATATGTTCTAAAACTTTCCATTTTTTCTTTAGCGCGCTAGATTTGTTCTGTCTCGAAAACATAAAGCGGCCAAAAACCGCAATAAATGTTCGAGATGACAGTGTCTGTTAGCAAGAGGTAGCCCATCAAGTTATTGATATAAAGGTTATTTCAGGTTCCAACGAGAGGAAGTGCTGATAGGCCAGAAAATCTCAAACAATAATAGGAAGCTATCATGATCGAAAACAAAAACTGCGCGAATGTTAAGTCTTTCAAATTGTCTGCGCTGGCGGCCGGGGTTGCGATGGTTGCCGGAGCGTTTGCTGCGCCGGCATATGCTGATACCACGTTCGAATCCGACAGCGGTTGGAAAGCGGGATTCAACGGTCACATTCCAATCTTCGCGGTACTTGGCAACTACGACGATCCAACGGACGAAGACTCGTTTACCATCACCACAGGCTTTAACCCGGCTACGCTGCAAACCAACATCTACGCTCCCACTCAGAATGGCCTGGAAGTATCGGGTCACTTCCAGATGAACGCAGACATAGCGCCTGGTGATGCTAATGCGAATTTCCGCAGCCGCGTGTCCGAGATCGCGGTTGCCGGTGATTTCGGTCAGGTCAACATTGGTAAGGGCTTCGGGATCTTTGGTGTTCCAGCTATCGGGGACAACGGCAGTGCCCTGGGTGTCGGCCTGATCGGCGGCCCGGATCAGGTGGCTGCAACGGCGGGACGTATTGGTAATGGTTACTTCTACGCCAACTTCACGCCGCGTGTGATGTATACCTCGAATAGCCTGGGTGGTCTGCAATTCAAGGTGGGTGTATTCAGCCCCTCCAAGGTGGATGGCGTAGCTGATGCGGAATACAGCGCTCCCCGAATTGAGGGCAACGTGGTCTACACCGCGGATATGTTCTCGTTGTGGTCAAGTGCCTTTACTCAGGATGTAGACTCGAAGACCGGCACCTTTGACGACTACACCATGTCTGGTGTCGATTTTGGTGGTTCGGTGTCGCTCGGCAACCTGAATGTTCGTGGTAACTATTCCATGACGTCCGGTACCGGGAACGGCGTATTTGCCGCTCGCCTGGATCCGAACGAGGAAGACGCCAGTCAGTGGTACGTTGAGACGACATACGGCTTCAACCGCACCACATTGGGTGTCAGCTACGGCGAGGGTGAAGACGACATCAACTCGAGCGCGAACGATACGGATCTGACCATGGTGTTTGCGCGTTACGCCGCTACGGACGCCCTGACCCTGATGGCCGAGTACACGACGCTGGGCACAGAGGGTGGTCAGGGTGAATACGATGCGTTCATTGTTGGCTCACAGCTGACGTTCTGATAGAAGCGGAAGAGCCTTATACACCCTACTGACTGGACGAAGGATGGGGCAGGAAAAGCCGGGTGCCGTAAGGCATCCGGCTTTTTCGTATCCAGGGATACCGGGGAGTGCTTGCCAGTAAAGGGGCACAAAAAAGCTCCGGGCGGGGGAGGCCGGCCGGAGCGAAATGCCTGAGAGAGTGATTCAGGCGCTGTGGTGGAGAGCAACGGTTTGCGGTTGCGGGGTTGCCTGGGAGGACAGATATCTGTCCAGCTCCCGAACATCGTCTTCAGTGGCATAGAGCCCCTGTTTGGTGCGGCGCCAGAGAATGTCCTCCGACGTCATCGCCCATTCATGCTTGATAAGATACTCGACTTCGCGCTCGTAGAGTGTGCCGGCAAACCGAAATCCCAGATCCTGGATGGATTTTGCGTCGCCCAGAAAGTCGTATGCCTTGGTGCCGTAAGTACGCACGTAACGGCTGTATACCGCTTCGGGAAGCCACGGGTATTCTGCGGACAGGCTTGCCTCGAGAGTGTCGTGATTCTCGAAATCACCACCGGGCAGGATGCCTGTTTTCGTCCACGGACCGCGGGCGTGTGGGAAAAACTGGCAGAGTTTGTCCGTCGCAGCTTCCGCAAGTTTGCGGTAGGTAGTGATCTTGCCACCAAAGACGGAGATGACCGGTGCCTTGCCTTTTTCCCGGCTCACTTCAAATGAATAGTCTCGGGAAGCCTTTTTGGCATCTCCTTCTTCGTCGTCCATTAATGGGCGAACGCCGGAATAGGACCACACCACATCGCTTTCCGTTAGTTGGCGTTTAAAGTGCGAGTTGACGATATCCAGCAGATATTCGGTTTCTTCCGGTGATATTTTCGCTTTTTTCGGGTCGCCTTCGTAATCCACGTCGGTGGTGCCTACCAGGGAGAACTCGTCCTCGTAGGGGATGACGAACACAATGCGTTCGTCTTCGTTCTGGAGAATGTAGGCCTCGGTTTCCCGATTGAGGCGAGGCACCACAATATGACTGCCCTTGACCATGCGAATGGTTTTTGGCGCTTTCATGGACAGGCTTTCGCTGAACAGCCGGCTTACCCAGGGGCCCGACGCATTGACAATCACCTTGGCGGAGACGTGGTGGATACTGTCGTCATTCATATCCTGAAGCGATACGTTCCATGAATCCGCGCCGCGCTCGGCATTGATGCACTTGGTTCTGGTCAGGATGGTGGCACCGCACTCCTGGGCTTTCTTGGCGGTTAGTACCACCAGGCGAGCATCATCCACCCAGCCGTCTGAATACTCAAAACCTTTGGTGATGTCCGACTTGAGCGGATCCTTCTCATCGAACTTTATGGAGCGCGACCCAGGAAGGACCTCTCGCTTGGCCAGATGGTCATAAAGGAACAGTCCGGTCCGGATCATCCAGGCGGGGCGAAGGTGAGGGCGGTGTGGCAACCGAAAGCGCATTGGCCACATGATGTGTGGCGAATTTCGCAGCAGCGACTCCCGTTCTGCCAGGGCTTCACGTACCAGGCGGAACTCGTAGTGCTCAAGGTATCGGAGACCTCCATGAATCAGCTTGCTGCTGCTGGACGAGGTGGCTGAGGCGAGGTCGTTCATTTCGCAAAGCAACACCTTCAGGCCGCGGCCTGCGGCGTCCATGGCGATACCTGTGCCGTTGACGCCACCGCCCACAACGACAACGTCAAATGTATTGTTCTCCTCGGTCATCTCGAGTCATCTCCTGACGCCAATGAAAGGACGCTTCCGGCGCTCTTTCCGATTTTCACAGAAACGTATACTCACATTATGCGAAAGCAAAATATATTCGTAAAGGAAAATACAGAAAAAAAACGAAAAAAGATGGGCGAAGGCTTTGGGAGTCACGCTGCCAGGCTATGACTGGGTGATGGTTACGGCGATGGAGGGGTCAGACCAGGTGCAGTTCCACGTTGTTTTCACGCAGGAGCTGGCGGATTTCGACGGGAGGCGGTTCATCGGTAAACACATGATCTGCCTGAGCAATGCTGCCGAGGCGCACCATGGCGTTGCGGCCGAACTTGGAATGGTCCGCGGCCAGCAGTACCTGGCCGGAATTCTCGATGATGGACTGGGCAACCCGGACTTCCCGGTAATCGAAGTCCAGCAAAGAACCGTCACTGTGGATGCCGCTGATACCGATAATGCCGAAATCCATCTTGAACTGGTTGATGAAGTCCCGAGTGGCTTCACCCACGATGCCGCCGTCGCGGTTACGCACTTCGCCGCCGGCAATAATGATGTGGAAGTCTTCCTTGGCGGAAAGAATGGATGCGACGTGAAGGTTGTTGGTGACTACCTGGAGGTTGTTTTTCTCAAGCAGGGCCTTGGCAATGGTTTCCGTGGTGGTGCCGATGTTGATGAACATGGAGGAGTTGTCGGGGATCATGTCCACCAGCGCTTCAGCGATGCGCTCCTTGGCTTCCAGGTCCATGATTTTGCGAGCCTGGTAGGCAGTGTTCACCGTGCTGGAGTCGATGCCGGCGCCGCCGTGATGTCGGCGCAGTTTCTTCTGGCTGGCCAAGTCGTTCAAATCCCGGCGGATGGTTTGCGGCGTTACCTTGAACTGATCAACCAGTTGCTCGGTGGTCACGAAGCCGTTCTGCTGGATGAGCTCCATGATCAGGTCCTGTCGGCGTCGTTGTGCCATTCAACTTCCTCCGGTTCACGGTTTTTCTGTAACGAACGAAATAGCGATTTCAAACCTGAACTCAGTTTAGAGTGTTTTGTGCCTTTGTGCAGCATTTTTAGGGGCTTGTGTGAGGCTTGCGAAGTGCGGGTAAGTTTTCGCCCGCAAAAAGGGTTGGCTTTTGTTTTCAAAAAAGTAAAAATACGAAAAAATAAGAACACTGGCCCGAGGCAAAACAACTATGACTCAGTACATTCTGTCGATCGACCAGGGGACAACCAGTTCCCGCGCCATCCTTTTCACCCTGGCTGGCAACATCCACGCGACGAGCCAGCAGGAGTTCCCTCAGCATTTTCCCGCGAGCGGCTGGGTCGAGCATGAGCCGGAAGACATCTGGCGTACTGTCCAGGAAACCTGCGATGACGTGATGGCCAAGGGGTGTGGTGACAACGATGAGGTTGTCGCAGTTGGCATAACGAACCAGCGTGAAACCACGGTGTTGTGGGACCGCGCAACGGGCGAGGCCATCTACCCGGCGATCGTCTGGCAGGACAGGCGAACCGCGGACTGGTGTGAATCGCTCAAGAAGCAAAGCCTTGAACCTTCAGTGAACAACAAGACAGGGCTGTTGATTGACCCCTATTTTTCGGCGACGAAAATTCGCTGGATACTGGACAACGTACCGGGCGCCCAGCAACGGGCGGAACGCGGAGAATTGGCGTTCGGCACGATCGACAGTTTTCTTCTTTGGCGACTGACCGGCGGCAGGGAGCACAGGACCGATGCGACCAATGCCAGTCGCACCCTGTTGTTCAACATTCACGATCAGGATTGGGACCCGGAGCTACTTGACCTGTTCGGCATTCCTGCCTCGTTGTTGCCGCAGGTGATGGATTCGGCAGCGGACTTCGGCCAGATCGTCGGTAACGGTCGGCTGGGTGGTACGTCCGTCATGGGTATGGCGGGGGACCAGCAGGCGGCCCTGTTCGGCCAGACGTGCTTTGAAACCGGAATGGCGAAAAGCACCTACGGTACCGGCTGTTTCCTGATGCTGAACACCGGCGACAAGGCTCTGACGTCAGAGCACCGCCTGCTCACAACGGTAGCCTATCGCCTCAACGGAAAGCCTGCCTACGCGCTGGAGGGGAGTATCTTTATCGCCGGTGCGGCTATCCAGTGGCTGCGAGACGGATTGCAGCTGATTCGGGACGCCTGTGAGACCGAACCCCTGGCGGAAGGCACACCGGTGGACCACGGGGTCTATCTGGTGCCAGCGTTTACGGGCCTGGGCGCACCGTACTGGGACCCCAACGCCCGTGGGGCGATTTTCGGGCTGACCCGTGATACCGGGATCAAGGAAATCGTGACTGCTGGCCTGCAATCGGTTTGCTATCAGACCAAGGATCTGCAGAAGGCGATGGAGAAGGATGGCATAAGGCCCATTACCCTGCGTGTGGACGGTGGCATGGTGGCCAACAACTGGGTACTGCAGTTCCTGGCGGATATCCTCGGGGCGCGGGTCGATCGGCCTGCATTGGTGGAGACCACCGCGCTGGGCGCGGCCTATCTGGCTGGCCTGCAGGCGGGTGTCTACAAAAGCCTGGAGGATCTGAGCAGTATGTGGCGATGCGACCGCAGTTTTGAGGCAACGATGACTAAAGCCCAGCGTGACAAGCTCTACGACGGCTGGCTTAAAGCCATTCGCAAGCTATGACTACCTTACACCCAGATCCCGAAGTCGCTTGTACAGGGTGTTGCGGCTGACAGCCAGTTCCCTGGCTGCACGGGACACGTTGCCCATGCACTGTCGGTAGACCACCAGTGTCTGATCCATGGTGTCATTCCGGGAGTTGTCATTCGCCTGGGGCGATTCTCTGTAGGGCGATGCATCGAATACCGGTTTGCGCTCGGGCCTGGTTTGACTCTCATAATCCGCCAGGAAATCCTCCGGCAGATGCCAGAGTTGCACGTCGTCGCCGTCGGCAATGGCCACGGCGACGCGGACGATGTTCACCAGCTGGCGAATATTGCCGGGCCAGGGGTGATTCTCAAGCGCCGCCATTACCTCATTGTTCAGAGTGTCCGATTGGCCGCTGTCACGATGCTCCAGATAGATTCTGCGGATCAGCTCGCGCCGGTCCATTCGATCCCTGAGTGCTGGAAGCTCAAGGCTGAGGCCATTGATGCGGTAGTAGAGGTCCGCTCTGAACTCACCATTGTCGATTCGATCTGCGAGCGGGCGGTTGGTCGCAGACACCAGCAGTAGGTCCACGGGAATGCGTTCCGTGGAGCCCACCGGTGTCACTTCCCGTTCCTGCAGCACGCGCAATAGCCGGGATTGGGCGGCCAGGGGCATTTCTCCGATTTCGTCCAGGAACAGAATGCCCTTGTCGGCCTTGCGTATCAGGCCCAGAGAACCCTGGGCGCGGGCGCCGGTGAATGCGCCGGCCTCGTAGCCAAACAGTTCGGATTCGACAAGCTCCGGTGGGATCGCCGCGCAGTTAACGGAGACCAGAGGCTGCGCGCATCGTTGGCTGGTTCCATGCAGGGCTTTGACCATCACTTCCTTGCCCACACCGGTTTCACCACAAATCAGTATCGGAACGCCTCTCTCCAGAACCTTCCTCGCCTGGTCGGCACAGCGTCGGACCAGTGGATCCCCATGTTCAATATCGTCCATGGAAACGCCAGCCATGCCTGGCTCCGTGGGCCTGGCACGGGGTATTGCGCGCGCGGGCTTTGTGGTGACGGTGTCGAGCGAGACCGGCCGCTTCAACAGTCCTGACAGCCGCACTCGTTTCGTGGTCGTGAGCTGTATGGGGGTGTTGTGGGAGTGATTCAGTACCAGGTTCCGGTTTTCAATGAACAGCGAGTTCAGGTTGCGCCCTGACAAAGGCTCGCCGAGTAGTTGATCTGCCCGCTGATTGGAGGCAACTATGCGGCCGTTGGGGTCAAACGCGATCAGTCCCGACCAGGGGCTGTCGATATTGTCCGCCGTGGTGTTGAGGGTGAGGATAAAATGATTGCCCCCCAACTGCCTGACGATCAGACGGTTTTCAACCGATTGCGAAAGAAGACGAACCATCCCCAGCGTATGCGCCTGCGGTAGGTAGGCATCACTGAAGGCACTGAGAACCCCCACCAGGGTTCTGTCGGTATCGAATATCGGCGCCGCAGAACTGATGATGCTCCGGTTGAGTTTGAGAAAGTGTTCGTTTCGCTGGACCTGGACGGGCGAGCGGGTGGCGATGGACGTGCCGATGGCGTTGGTGCCAGCGTAGCGTTCGTGCCAGCTGGCGCCTGCGCTGAACCATGGCCGCAGATGGCTTTCGGTAATGCGTTTGTCGCCCCAGCCCTTCAGGACCTGGGCATGGGAGTCGGCCAGCAGGATCAGGCAGCGGCTGTTGGACATGATGTTGTTGTAGTAGGGAAGTACTTCCGTCTCTGTTGTGCTGAGTAACGCTTCGTAGTCTTTTTCCAGCGTTTCCCGGGCACGGTCGTCGAGGTTCGCGGGTTCGGGTTCGTAGTCATGGTGAAGCCCGTAACCAATACAGCGGTTCCAGGAATCCGCGATGATGGATCGGTATTCCGCCCTCTCTTGTTGCCTTTTCACGCGAATCCTCCGCGTTCCTGAAGTTCGTTTTGTTTTTTCGCACCCCGCCAGGGTGGCCCGAGGCCGCGAATCTGTTCGCTACGATGTTCAATAATGTGCTCATTGGTTGTTCAGGTCAATGTTCAAACTGAACAAAAAGTTTGATAGCGAACATTTTTGTTTTCAATAAAGAAATTCTCCAGAAATTTAATGGCAATAAAAACAATGGTCTACGTATTTGCTCGTGGTTTTCACCTACATTGGTATGCTCATTGCCTTTATGTATTCGAAATCGAATTTTCGCCGGTCGCCTGCGGTGACGGCGGATAACGTGCCACAAGAACAACAAAGGAAAGCCTATGTCCTTAACGCTGGAGAACCTCTCCCGTGTCGTGGATGGAGTCGATTACATCCGCGACGCGAACATCACGTTTGAGGCAGGTTCGTTCAACGTTCTGCTCGGGCGTACATTGGCCGGTAAAACCTCGTTGATGCGGCTGATGGCCGGGCTGGACAAGCCCGATGACGGCCGCCTCATCTACAACGGCAACGATGTCACCGGGCAAAGCGTTCAACAACGCAATGTCTCAATGATCTATCAGCAGTTCATCAACTATCCCAACCTCACGGTGTACGAAAACATCGCCTCGCCCCTGCGTCTGGCCAAGATGAAGGAGAGTGAGATTGACCGACGGGTCAAGGAAACCGCGAACATGCTGCAGATTGACCCCTTGCTGAAGCGGTATCCGCTGGAGCTTTCCGGGGGGCAACAGCAGCGCACGGCGATGGCCAGGGCCCTGGTCAAGGACGCGACCCTGATCCTGTTTGACGAACCGCTGGTGAACCTCGACTACAAACTGCGGGAAGAGTTGCGCGCTGAGTTGCGAGAACTGTTCCGCGAACGCCAATGCATTGCCGTATACGCCACCACCGAAGCCAACGAGGCGCTGGCGTTGGGAGGTGTCACCACGCTCCTGAACGAGGGACGGATCGTTCAGAGCGGCCCGGTGATGGACGTTTACCGTAACCCAGTGAACACCCTGGCGGCACAACTGTTCAGTGAGCCGCCCATGAATATGATCAAGGGCCGGGTCACCGACACGGAAGTGACCTTCGACGAATACTCCCATCATGCGTTGACTCAGGAACTCGCACGGCTCGAACCCGGCGATTACTGGTTTGGTATCCGCCCGAGTCACATCGGACTGGTCCCCAACAATGAGGATGATCTCGAGATGTCGATGGAGGTTGAGCTCAGTGAAATCAGTGGCTCCGAAACCTTCATGCACGTGCGCAATCGGTACTTCGAGATGGTGATGCAGTTGATGGGCGTACACCAGTACCACACGGGTTCGCCCATCAAGATCTACCTGCCCATCAACAAACTGTTCGTATTCGATAAAGACGAAAGCCTGGTGCACACACCTGCACAGGTCGTCACAGGAGGGTCGGTCTGATGGCTGAAATTCATTTGAAGTCCTTGGCTCACAGTTACAGCGACACTCCGGCCGGGCCCGATGATTACGCGATCCGTCAACTGGACCATGTCTGGGAGAAGGGTGGGGCGTATGCATTGCTCGGTCCGTCCGGCTGCGGCAAGAGTACGATGCTGAACATCATTTCGGGTTTGCTCCAGCCCTCCGAGGGCGACGTACTGTTCGATGGCAAACGGGTGAACGAGCTGTCCCCGAGGGACCGGAACATTGCCCAGGTTTTCCAGTTCCCCGTGATCTATGACTCGATGACCGTGTACCAGAACCTGGCATTTCCGCTCAAGAACACCGGCGTGCCGTCGTCCCAGATCAAGGCCAAGGTGCATGAGATCGCGGAGATCCTGGAGATTGAGAGCGAGCTGCAGAAAAAGGCCAAGAACCTGTCCGCGGACCAGAAGCAGAAGGTTTCCATGGGTAGAGGCCTGGTTCGGGGCGATGTGTCCGCCATCCTGTTCGATGAACCGCTGACGGTTATCGATCCCCAGCTCAAGTGGAAGCTGCGCCGCAAGCTCAAGCAGATTCACGAACAGTTCGATATCACCATGGTGTACGTCACCCACGACCAGCTCGAGGCGTCCACTTTCGCCGACAAAATCGCGGTGATGTACGGCGGTCAGATTGTTCAGTTTGGCACCCCAACGGAGCTCTTCGAACAGCCCAACCACACATTTGTGGGGTATTTCATCGGTAGCCCCGGCATGAATCTGATTGAAGTTCAGCGTTGCCCACGTGGGGTCTGCTTCGGCAGCACGGTTGTCCCGCTGAGTGTTCAACACGTCGAGCTGTTACAGCGCCTGCAGTCCAACAATCTCAAGATCGGTATTCGCCCGGAGTTTATCCAGGCGTCCGATATGCCGGCGGACGATACGTTTGAAGCCGAGGTGTTGGATGTCGAGGACCTCGGCACTTACAAGGTCATGACAGTCAAGCTGGATTTCGAAACGTTGAAGGTTCGGCTGACGGAAGACCAGCACTTTGCAGTTGGCGGCCAGGTTCAGCTCAGCTTTCCGGAAAAGTGGCTGAAGCTTTACGTGGACGAGTTTCTGGTAGAGGAGAAGGACCAATGAATAAGGTTCCCAATAATCGTGCCTGGTGGCTCGTACTGCCAGTTTTCATACTTGTAGCGTTTTCAGCCCTGATACCGCTGATGACCGTTGTGAATTATTCGGTCCAGGATATCTTTGGCCCGGGTAACGCCTATTACGTTGGTACCGAGTGGTTTCGCGAAGTGCTTGCTGACGAGCGGCTGAGAGAATCCCTGCTCAGGCAGTTCCTGTTTTCCGGCGCTGTGCTGGCGATCCAGATCCCCCTCGGGATCGGGGTTGCGCTGATGATGCCAAAATCCGGTATCAAGGCCTCTCTGTGCCTGATCCTTCTGGCCATTCCGTTGCTGATTCCCTGGAACGTGGTCGGGACCATCTGGCAGATCTTCGGCCGTGGTGACATCGGCCTGTTTGGCTGGGGCCTGAATGCGCTGGGGCTGGATTACAACTATACCGGCGACACCGTGGATGCCTGGCTGACGGTGCTGCTGATGGACGTATGGCACTGGACACCCCTGGTGGCTCTTCTCTGCTACTCAGGCTTGCGTGCCATTCCCGAAGCCTTCTATCAGGCTGCCGAAATTGACCGTGCCTCCAAGTGGGCCGTGTTCCGCTATATCCAGTTACCGCGCCTGAAAAGTGTGCTGGTGATTGCGGTACTGCTGCGGTTCATGGACAGCTTCATGATCTACACCGAGCCCTTTGTTCTCACCGGTGGCGGGCCAGGCAGCTCAACAACCTTCCTGAGCCAGACACTCACCACCATGGCTATCGGCCAGTTTGATATCGGCCGGGCGGCGGCGTTCTCGCTGATCTACTTCCTGATCGTGCTGCTGGTGTCCTGGGTGTTCTTTACTGCCATAACTCACCTCGACAAAGAAAAATAAGGAGAGAGTGATGAACTATTCACGTTCCAAGGGCTTCGGGATGACACTGTTTATCGTGCTCCTGCTGACTCCGATCTACTGGCTCCTGAACATGTCGTTCAAGACCAACCAGGAAATTCTCGGCGGCCTGACGTTATGGCCACAGAATTTTACCCTGGCCAACTACGCTGTGATTTTCTCGGATTCAAGCTGGTACTCGGGTTACATCAACTCGATGATCTACGTGTCCATGAACATGACCATCACGCTGCTGGTTGCCTTGCCGGCCGCCTACGCGTTCAGCCGCTACAAGTTTGTGGGTGACAAGCACCTGTTCTTCTGGCTGCTGAGTAATCGTATGGCCCCCCCAGCAGTATTCCTGCTGCCCTTCTTTCAGCTTTATTCGTCAGTAGGGCTGTTCGATACCCACATTGCGGTGGCGCTTGCGCATTGCCTGTTCAACGTGCCGCTGGCGGTCTGGATCCTGGAAGGTTTCATGTCGGGTGTGCCGCGCGAGTACGACGAGATGGCCTATATTGATGGCTACAGCTTCCCCAAGTTCTTCGTGAAGATTTTCCTGCCGATGATTCGGTCAGGTATTGGCGTCGCTGCTTTCTTTGCGTTCATGTTCTCGTGGGTGGAGTTGTTGCTGGCCAGAACCCTGACCTCCGTGGACGCGCAACCCATTGGTGCCATCATGACCCGAACGGTCGGGGCAAGCGGTATTGACTGGGGCGTACTGGCGGCAGCCGGTGTGCTCACCATTATTCCCGGCGTGCTGGTGGTCTGGTTTGTTCGTAACCACATCGCCAAGGGCTTCGCACTGGGTCGGGTATAAGGAGACGTATCATGATTGAATGGATGAACTGGACACCAACGGTTGCGATTTTCTTTGCGGTGATTGCCTGCATCTTGCTGACGATGACCGTCTACGAAGTGGTTTCGCCGTGTACTGAGCGAAAAGGGTTCCTGCCGATTTCGACAACCCGGGGGGATCGTCTTTTCATCGGCCTGCTATCGGCGGCCTATATTCACCTTGCGTTCCTGGCTGTCAGCGACATTACTCTTTGGGTAGCGCTGGCGGTGTCGGTGGCGTGGCTCCTGGTGCTGTTGCGCTGGGGGTGATGGGGAATGGTGCCATCGGAGGGTGCCTTTGATTTTCGTTTGTCAGGGAGGGCCGAAAGAATCTTAGGATTTATCGCTCAAAACGGTTGTAAAAATTTCTATAACGAACTATTTTCTTTTTAATGATCGGAATCGAACATCCCTATTCGGCTCCGTTTCCAGGAATAGCGGTCAGAACGCTATATAGGGAAAGCCGAAACGTATTGGCGCAAGCTGTCGCGTTTCGAACACACCAAAACAAGACGAACGAGGTTGGATATGTTCAAGAACAATAAATATCCGAAAACCCTCCTTCTGAGCGCTGCGATTGGCTCGGTGGGATTGGGGCTCAGTTTTCAGGCCAGTGCAGATCAGTATTCTGATGCCGCCAAGAAGTGGGTTAACGAGTCCTTCAAGAAGTCGACTCTGAGCAAAGAAGAGCAGATGAAGGAGATGGAATGGTTCATCCAGGCCGCCAAGCAGTTCCGGGGCATGGATATCAACGTCGTCTCGGAAACCATTGCCACTCATGAATATGAATCCAAGGTTCTGGCTGAAGCATTCAGTGAGATCACCGGCATCAATCTGACTCACACGCTGATCCAGGAAGGCGATGTTATCGAGAAACTGCAGACACAGATGCAGTCCGGCCGGAACATCTACGACGGCTGGGTCAACGACTCTGACCTGATCGGTACCCACTTCCGCTATGGCAAGGTGATGCCCGTTGAGGACATCATGAACGGTGAAGGCAAGGATCTGACTCTGCCGACACTGGATCTGGATGACTTTATCGGTCTCGATTTCACCACCGGCCCGGACGGCAAGCTCTATCAATTGCCTGACCAACAGTTTGCCAACCTGTACTGGTTCCGTGCCGACTGGTTCGAGCGCGAAGACCTCAAGAAGCAGTTCATGGATATTTACGGCTATGAGCTGGGCGTTCCGGTTAACTGGTCCGCTTATGAGGACATTGCCGAGTTCTTCTCCGTACACGTGAAGGAAATTGATGGCAAGCGTGTCTACGGCCACATGGACTACGGCAAGAAGGACCCGTCACTGGGTTGGCGCTTCACAGACGCCTGGTTCTCCATGGCTGGCGCTGGCGACAAGGGCCTGCCGAATGGTTTGCCGGTCGACGAGTGGGGCATCCGTGTTGACGAATGTCATCCGGTCGGCGCCAGCGTCAGCCGCGGCGGTGCAACCAATGGACCCGCCGCTGTGTATGCAACCACCAAGTATGTTGACTGGTTGGAAAAGTACGCGCCGCCGGAGGCACCGGGTATGACATTCTCTGAAGCTGGTCCCGTACCCGCTCAGGGCGCTGTTGCCCAGCAAATCTTCTGGTATACCGCCTTCACTGCCAGCATGATCGAAGACGGTCTGCCGGTGGTCAACGAAGACGGCACCCCGAAGTGGCGCATGGCCCCCTCACCACGTGGGCCCTACTGGGAAGAAGGCATGAAACTGGGTTATCAGGACGTGGGCTCCTGGACCTTCATGAAGTCTACTCCTGAAAAGCGTCGCCTTGCGGCCTGGTTGTATGCACAGTTCACGGTGTCCAAAACCGTATCCCTGGAAAAGACCATCGCTGGTCTGACGCCGATCCGCGAGTCTGATATCGAATCGGATGCCATGACCGAAATGGCGCCCAAACTTGGTGGTCTTGTGGAGTTCTATCGCAGCCCGGCCCGCGTTCAGTGGTCGCCGACGGGTACCAACGTACCGGATTATCCGAAGCTGGCTCAGCTCTGGTGGCAGTATATTGCTCAGGCTGCAAGCGGCGAAGCAACGCCGCAGAAAGCACTGGACGGACTGGCGCAGGCGCAGGATCGTGTCATGGAGCGTCTCGAACGTGCCAGTGTCCAGGAAACCTGCGGTCCGAAGCTGAACGAGCCGCGGGATCCCCAGTACTGGCTGGATCAGCCGGGCGCACCCAAACCGAAGCTGGACAACGAAAAGCCGAAAGGCAAAACCGTCCGCTACGAAGAGCTGCTCAAAACCTGGGAAGAAGCTCGCGAGAGCTGATTTCTGAGGCGGCTCGAGTAGTCACTCAGTAAATCACTTACCTGTAGTGCCCTGCCGTTGTCCCGGGTTTCCTGGGGCAGCGGCAGACCTAACACCGTCAGGTCGGTGGGTCTTGGCCGGTTGCTTTCATTCCCCCCCTATTAGCATTTCAGGTGTTCCTCCGTGTTTAGCGGGTTGACCCTGCCGGCCCTTTTTCCGCCTTTTTGCACCTGATCCTTCCTTTCCAAATTCCGGGCCTGTCCAGGGCTGGCAGTAGGGGTTGATAGGGCATGAGAAAAATTTCAGTTATCCATCGTCTATACCTGGGCTTCGGTTTGCTTTGTGTGATCATCGCAGGCTGGGGACTGTTCAACGGCAATATGATGACATCCATTTCCGAGGGTACGTCTGCGGTAAAGGAGAGAATCTTCCCGTTTCAGCGTGCTGTCCAGGCTGTCGAGGCAACGACAGGTGGCAGTGGCATGGCAGTCATCTCGCTCGCCAGGGTGAGGGACAACCAGGAACTGGGATCCCGCTATGGAAGGCTGATAGATAAAATGACCGCGCTGGATAAGCAGGTGACGTCACTCGCTGCCGAAGCCGGCGAAATCCGCTTACTTACTGGGTTCGAGGAACCCGCGCAGCAGTACCGGGAGGCCCTTGGCACGCTGCAAAAACAAGCGGCCAGGCTTAGCGAACACCAGGCGGAGGTTATCCGGGTATCTGAGTCAGTGAACCGTGATTTATCCGACTTTCTTGCCAAAGCCTCGGAAATGAAACAGTTGTTGCTTCGTGAAGCATCAGCGCCCGCAGGGTCTGACATTTATCTGAAAGACCTGCTCATGACGGTCATGGGGAACCTGTCCAATATTGAACTGCTAATTATGCAATTGGTCAGCACCGACGATGCCGAACGGCTCAAAGCCGTGGTGGAAAACCTGCGATTCAACACCGTGACGGTTGAGCAGGATATTGAGGCCATCATTGGCGAGATTGCGTCGCTGGAGTCGCTTGCGCCTATCGCAAGCGATTTCTTTGAGTCGGTCAACAGTGAGGCCGGCATAGTCAGCCAGTATTACGATTACCGCAGCAACCTGCTGGCGGTGAACAGCACCGTCGCGGACATAGAGGCCGGGCTTGATAACCTCAACAGCCATATTGACCGGATGGTCACGGCAGCCGGAGAGGCCGCTGTACAGACCGTCGACAACCTGGATGCCACGGCGCGTTTCTCGGAACAGCTGGTGTATTACCTGGTGCCGCTAATCCTGTTTATTGCCGTTGTGATCTCGGTGTGGTTGGGGCGGTTGATCAGTATTCCTTTGCGCGCCACCGTCAATCACCTCTCGGCGATGGCTGGGGGTGACTATAGCCGCGAGCTGACGTTCCGCGCCAACGGCGAGTTTATTGAACTGAAAGAGTCGGCCAATAAGCTCGCAGCGGCCATGCGGGAGGTGTTGGGCAGCTTGCAGAAAGCCGGCGGTGAAATTACCGGTGTGGCGGCGTCCAACGCGGATTTTTCCCACGACCTGAGCCAGCGTATTCGGGGGCAGGCCGATGACCTCAATTCGATAGCGACCGCCATGACGGAGATGGAAGCGTCCTGCCATCACGTGGCGGAATCCGTCAGGGACACCCACCAACTGGTGGAGTCGGTGAACAGTCGGGTTGATGAAAGCAAAGAGACCGCCAACGCCAACATGGAGTGTGTGAATGAACTGGAAGAGCAGATACAGCAGACCTCCGGCAAGCTGAAAAAGCTGGAGAGTGCGTCCCACGACATCGGGCGCATCACCGAATCCATCGATGAAATCGCCAACCAGACCAACCTGCTGGCGCTCAACGCAGCCATTGAGTCCGCCAGGGCTGGAGAGTTTGGCCGTGGGTTCGCAGTGGTGGCCGACGAAGTCAGACAACTTGCCCAGAAAACCACCAGTAGCACGGACACCATTCGTGGCCTCGTCAACCGTCTCCAGGGGGATGCGGCCGAAGCCGTGAGTTCCATGGAAGACAGCTTCCAGCGCCTGGAATCGGTCAAGTCCCTGATCACCGATGCCTCCAAAGGCGTTGAAACCATTCGAGAGGCCGTCGACCAGATCCGCAATAGCGCGGAACATGTTCGTACCGGCATGGACGAGCAGGAAGACGTCAGCCGTTCGGTGTCGCGCAATGTTACCGAAATCAGCGGGTCGTCATCGGAAAACCTGGCGGAGATCGAACAACTGGTAGCGACCAGCGACCAGCTCAAGGCATCGATGAGTGATATCGAAGCGTTGATCGGGCGATTCCGGGTGTAGTCGAAACCGTTTGAAGTTCCTATTGGGGTTTTCCATATAACAAAATCATATGGAATTGTGTTCTTTTTCGCTTGTGAATGTTCGTAAACGAATATTAAAATCGAGTGAACTGTTCGATAGTGCACCTATGTGTGCGGAAACAAAAACAACACGAGCAAGTAGGTTAATGATTATGGAGCGTATTCAGTCCGTATTCGCCCGGGAAATTCTGGATTCCCGCGGTTTTCCCACAGTGGAAGTGGATGTTGAGTTGGGAAACGGAGTGGTCGGACGCGGTCGCGCGCCGTCGGGCGCCTCCACCGGTTCCAGGGAGGCCCTGGAAAAAAGGGACGGTGATCCTGATCGGTACAATGGCAAGGGTGTGCTGGGGGCTGTCGAAGCGGTTAACCGGCACATCGCACCAGCGATTGAAAACCGGGTGGTGTTTGACCAGTTGGTGATTGATCGGCTGATGCGCCACCTGGACGGCACCGATAACAAGTCCGGTTTTGGTGCAAACGGCATTCTCGCCGTGTCCCTGGCGGTTGCCGATGCCGCCGCCAACTTTCGACAGCAACCGCTGTACCGCTATCTGGCAGAACTCTATGGTTGCTCCGGTCCGTGTGTGTTGCCGGTACCCATGATGAACATCATCAACGGCGGTGCCCATGCAGACAATACCGTTGATCTTCAGGAATTCATGATCCAGCCGGTCGGAGCGCCCAGCTATAGCGAGGCATTGCGAATGGGTGTTGAAACCTTCCATGCACTGAAATCACTGCTGACCGAGAAAGGCCTTTCCACCGCCATTGGTGACGAAGGCGGTTTCGCGCCGGATCTGCGCTCCAGCGACGAGGCGTTGGATCTTATCCTGGAAGCGGTCGTCAGGGCGGGTTATCGGCCGGGCACGGATATCGTGCTGGCTCTGGACTGTGCCGCGTCCGAGTTCTATCGCGATGGCCGCTACGAGTTGTCCGGAGCCGGAGCAAGCTTTGACTCCGCCGGCTTTGCCGATTATCTGCTGTCGCTGGCGATGCAGTACCCCATCGCGTCCATCGAGGACGGTATGGATGAGGACGACTGGGATGGCTGGAAGCTGCTGACCGAAAAGCTGGGGGAGCGGGTGCAACTGGTAGGGGATGACCTGTTCGTGACCAATGCGTCACTGATCGCGGATGGCGTGCGGAAGGACATCGCCAATTCGGTTTTGATCAAGTTCAACCAGATAGGCACCCTCACGGAAACCTTTGAAGCCATTGGAACGGCACAGGATGCTGGCTACACCGCGGTTATATCCCATCGCAGTGGTGAAACCGAGGATACGTTCATTGCCGATCTGGCAGTGGCAACCAGAGCAGGTCAGATCAAGACCGGTTCCCTCTGCCGCTCTGACCGTGTCGCCAAGTATAACCGGTTGCTTCGTATCGAGCAGGACCTTGGCGCCCACGCTTTCTATCCCGGTGTTGGAGCCATTCGCTGTGCCCTGGATACCTGACACGTCGATACGAGGAATCACAGGAGACAAACCATGAGAAAACCCATTCTGATTGCGAACTGGAAAATGAACGGCAGCCTACACTCCAACCAGGCGTTGCTTGTGCGGATGTTGGCAAAGCTCCGCCCCTTTCGCAAAACAATTGATATGGCCATTTGCCCGCCGTTTCCCTATCTGTTCCAGGTGCGGGACCTGCTCGGGTACACCGGCATTGCACTCGGGGCGCAGAATGCCAGCCGTGCGACGTCCGGTGCACACACCGGGGAAGTAAGCGCCACCATGTTGCATGAAATGGGGTGCCGTTACGTATTGCTCGGGCATTCGGAGCGACGCGCGCTTTACCACGAGTCCGACGATGATGTTGCTGCCCGGTTTCAGCAGGTGCTCTCAGCTGGGCTGATACCGGTGATGTGTGTTGGCGAAACGTTGGAAGAGCGGGAGCAGGGGTGGACGATGAAGGTCGTTCAGCGACAGCTGCAGACGGTGATTGACCAATGCGGCATGTCCGGCCTGGCTGGCAGCATCGTTGCCTATGAACCGGTCTGGGCTATTGGCACCGGCAGGACCGCTACCCCGGAGCAGGTGGCGGACACCCACCGGGCTATCCGCCAGTTTCTGGAAAACTGTGAGACAGGCGCAGGGCAGTCCGTGCGCATTGTTTATGGTGGCAGTGTGAAAGCGGCCAACGCGGCAGCTCTGTTCTCGTCACCCGAAGTGGATGGCGGCCTGATCGGCGGGGCGTCCCTGCAGGCTGACGAGTTTTCAAACATTGGCGCGGCGCTGGCAAACACGGTTAACCCTGTGACATCGATGCTCACCTAGAGGTTGAGCGGCTGTCCGGCTTCCTTGCGTCTGGCTTCCCATTCCTGCCGGGTCTGGGCGGCCTCATCGCCGGGCATTGAGTCGATGATCTCGAAGTAGTCAGCCGAGTACTCGTCTTCCATGATCTGATTGCGGGGCTTAACCCTCACAACGTAGACCGTCTGGATGTTCTGGTGGTCGAAGTCGCGCCAGTACTGCTCGTCCTTCAGGAACGTGTACCGGTGGCCTTCCAGGGCTCGAATAAGCTGGCGTGTGTCCGTGGTACCGGTCCTTTCCACGGCATCCTTGTACTGGTAGACGATGCTGTAGGCAGAGGCCGCCGCGGTAGAGGGGCGCATCTCGTAGCGGCTTGAGAAGGCCTCTACGAATTCCTTACCGCGGGCGTAGTTGTACTGGTAGGGAACGCTCCACACCCAGGGCGATCCGCCAACGACCCCTTCCATAATGGTCGGGCCTACCTGGCGGGCCATGCCGAGCGTGAGGTTGGGTACCACCACCTGCATTTTCTTCGTCAAACCCATTTCGTAGGCGACGTTCAGCGCACGCACCATGTCGTCGCCAAACAACACCATCATCAGGACCTTCGCGCCACTTTGTTCCGCCTGTTCCAGAGCCTGGCGAAAATCCGTAATTAACGCGCGAGGGAAGGGTGTCTTAACGCCCTTGTGAGCGTCGGTGTTTTCGGTATTGGTGAATTTCCGGACCGATTTCTCTACCGACCAGCCCCAGGTGTAGTCTGCCGTGATGTAAAAGTATTCGTCGCCGGCATGCTGGGTATTGAGATATTGGCTCAGTACCTTCGCCGTCATCCAGGCATTATAGGGTTCGCGAAACATGTGACTGTGGCCGGCGGCGCCGGTGGTGGCGTTGGAGTAGGTCAGGGTTCCGAAGTAGATGCGGTTTCGGTCCCTTGCAGCTCTGCCGGAGGCAATGGCCACTGCGCTGGAAACGCCACCGAATACCATTTGCACCCCTTCGCGGTCGATCAGCTCAGCGGTGTTTTTGGCGCCCTTGTCCGGTTCGCCGGAGGTGTTGCGTATCACCAGTTCCACTTCGCGGCCCATGATGCCGCCGGCCTTGTTGATTTCATCGACGGCCAGGAAGGCGCCCAGGCGTTGTTGCAGGCCCTGGTCCTTGTAGCGGCCGGTCTGGGGGTAGTTGAGCCCGATTTTCAGGGTTTCCGCTGCAACGGGAGCCGTCGCCAGCAGGGTCAGTAACAAAGAGAGAAGCAGCTTCTTGCAGAGCATTGGCACAGGCCTCCTTGGTCGCGCCGGGCCGGTAACGCGGGCCCTGATATTGTTGTTGTGGATCAGGACCAGTGTCGCGGCTCTCTGCAAAAGCAACAATCGGACGAAGGTGGAAGTTGTGTAACGAATTGTCAGGCGTTGACGGACGTCACAACGCACTTCCGGGTCAGGCAACTGCGGTATTGCGAACCGATTCCAGAAGCCGGTACCAGAGGCCCCGTGGCATAGGGCTTCGAGCGCCATTGAGCGCTGAGTGAATACGCTCGGGATTCATGGAGCCCAGCACGGGTATGGGCGTTCCGGGAATCTGTCGTAACCAGGCGATAGCCAGGCCGGTGTCATCCAGACCGGTTTCTTCCCGAGCCTCTTCCATCAGCTCTGCCGGGATTCGGTCCGCCAGGCCACCACCACCCAGCGGAGACCACGCCAACCAGCGCAGTCCATCCGCAAGATGAGCTTCAAGGGTGCCATCGAACAACGGATCGGTGTGGAGCAGGGATAACTGGCTTTGATTGCACACCAGTGGTAGCGCGGTGTTCCGGGCCAGCCATCGCCATTGCTCGGGCAGGAAGTTGGAGACGCCGATCTGGCGAATCTTACCCGCGGACACCGCCGCTTCCAGCACTCGCGCGACGTCCTCGGCCTGCATCAACGGATCAGGACGGTGAATCAGAAAGGTGTCAATCTGTTCTACCGCCAGTGAGGCGATGGCCTTGTTGATCGCGTTCTCCACATAATCCGCTTCGGCCCGGTAGTGTTTTACTCGCCACTGCGAGGTGTCCCGGTCGGCCGGAACAATGCCGGTTTTGGTGATCACCTGCAGGTTTTGGGCCAGGGCCGGGTGAGCACGTAATGCATCCCCGAACAGCCGTTCACACTCGCCACCACCGTAGATGTCGGCATGATCGAACACGTTCAGGCCGTCATCCAGCCGCGCGGCAATCCAGTCCGCAAGCCGGGCGGGTTGCGTGAGGCTGGGATGGTCATGGAGCCGCATCATTCCCAGAATCAGGGGTGTTTCCGGTGTGAATCCTGCTGTTTGGGTGTTTTGCACGATTACTCCTTGCCGAAGGCGATCACCACCCGGTCGTCGCCGTGGGTTCTTGAAAAGACGTAGGGTTTGGTACTGAGTTGTTTGTGTTCCCCGGCACCAATTGCCGGGTGACGTGCCCGGAACTGGCCCAGCTTTGTCCAGTGGGACAGGACCGGCTGTGCCGTGCCATTTTCGATGTCGGCCCAGTTCATGTCTGAACGGGTGCCCTGGTGGCCGTCAGAACCCGTGGGCCCGAAAGCGCGGCCGGATTCGTCTCCGTAGAATATCTGACTGGTGCCCGGTGTAAACAGCAAGGCCGCAGCGACCCGCTTCTGCATCGCCGGTTTGTTGTCGGCAATGCGGCTGAAAAGCTGGGTGTCGTGGGATGAGATATAGCTCATGACGTTGAAGGGGGTGTCGCCGTGCATCTTGTCAGAATACTCGCTGTAGATGGGCTCCATGGCGGGCAGGCAAGCTGCACCGGCCTGGGCTTCCTCCTGCAGGTCAAAGTTGATGATGGCGTCGAATCCGGCATCAAAGTAGCTGCTTCGGGTCACAGTATGGGGGAATACCTCCGCGACCATCCAGAACTCTTCCGCTGGCAACGGCTGGCCGGGATTATTGGCGCGATAGGTGTCCAGTGCATCCTGAGCTTTGGTTTTCAGTTGTTTCCAGGCTTCCGGCTCCACGTGCTTGGCGGTGTCCACCCGGAAACCATCAACACCGAACTCGCGCACCCAATCGGTTAGCCAGGTGACCAGATAATCCCGGGCGGTGGCGTCTTCAAGCTGTGTGGCGCGGGTGTTTTCCTTGTTCTGCAGGAAAATGGGCAGGTCCACTGCCTGGGTGGATTCCGTCTTGAAATCCGGCAGGAAGGCGAGGGAGCCCCGTACCGGATCAATGGAGGCTTTGGGCGGCGTGTCGTAGTCGCCGATGCCGGCGCGAACCCAGTCCTTGCCCCACCAGTTGGCCCAGCCCGGATGATCGTAGTCGATCAACGCATGGTAGGCGTGGAAGTTCTCCCAGGATTCCGGTCGCCAGTCGCCCCATTGTTCAGGCAGGTGCTTTTCGAAGCCTTCGCGCAGCCCGCCAACGTTGAAGGTCTGCATATCCTGAAGGGTGGCGTAGCCCGGGTGGTTCATAACCACGTCCATAACCACGCGGATGCCGCGGGCATGGGCTTCTTCCACCAGGGTGCGGAATTCCTCGCGGGTGCCGAAGTTGGCGTCAGGGCGGGTGAAGTCCAGAGCGTAATAGCCATGGTACCCATAGTGTTGGAAGTCCCCTTGGTCACCACCGCCAACCCAGCCATGAATCTGCTCGAAGGGTGGGGTGACCCAGACGGCATTGACGCCGAGATCCTTCAGGTAGTCCAGCTTCTGTGTCAGGCCAGCAAAGTCCCCGCCGTGGAAGGTGCCGATTTCATCCTTGCCGTCGGGCTTGCGGCCGTAGTTCAGGTCGTTGTCGGTGCGGCCGTTGGCAAAGCGATCTGTCACGGTAAAGTAGACGGTCGCACCCGCCCAGGTGAAGCTCTGCTCCGGAGCGTCCATGGCTTCCAGCAGTAACAGGCCTTCGGCGTCCGGGGCCGGGGCGAGGGTGACCTGGCCATTTGTCACCTGTGCCTTGTTGCCACTGTAGTAGTCTCGCACCCAGTCGCCGTCTTTGAAGGCATTGCCGACGGTAACGGTCATCTCTGCCTGGGTGCCGGTGCACATCCCGCCGGTTGAAACTGCGCGGTTGTCCGAGGGTGGGGCGGCGGTCTCGAGCTGGCCACCGGCGCAGCCGGCAAGCGAGAGACACGTCACAAGGCTGGCGGTAAACCTGATTTTTTTCGGGGTCTGGCTCATGCAATGGGCTCCGGTTCCATTTATTGTTGTGGTTATCCAATCAAACCAGACCTGAACGGTGGGTGGTAGACGGAATTCACTACGCCTCACTACTCCCCCGTTCTACGCCTCAGGGAATGAAATCAGGGCTGATGCCAGCAACAGCAAATTGCAACACAGTTCGGTTACTCGCAATAAAAAGATTTGCGTTCAGCCCGCCCGGCCAACCTCGTGTCAGGGCGGACAACAAGAATAAGGCAGGAACAAGCAGAGGAAACACCTGATGAATCGTCGAACTTTTATCCGTAGTTCACTCGCAGCTTCCATTGTTGCAGCAACCTTTGGCATGTCCGCACCGGCTCACGCCGAGATCGAGGAAGGCAAGCTCCTGGTCTGGATCAATGGCGACAAAGGCTATGATGGCCTGCAGGAAGTGGGTGACTGGTTTACCGAGGAAACCGGCATCCCCGTTGAAGTGGCTCATCCAGACAGCGCCACTGACAAGTTCCAGCAATCCGCCGCCACGGGCAATGGCCCGGACATCTTTATCTGGGCCCATGACCGTTTCGGCGAATGGGCGCAAAGCGGCATCATTTCCGAGGTCAAGCCGTCACAGCGTGTTATCGGTGAGAACTTCGATTTCACCTGGGATGCTGTGACCGTCGATGGCAAGATGTACGGTTACCCCATGGCCGTCGAGTCCATTGGTCTGATCTATAACAAGGATCTGGTGCCCGAGCCGCCAACCGCCTTTGAGGACATTCCCGCCATTCACAAACAACTGGCGGAAGATGGCAAGCGCGCCATCCTCTGGGACTACAACAACACCTATTTCACCTGGCCAATGATTGCCGCGGCCGGCGGCTATATTTTCGCCCAGAACGAAGACGGCAGCTATGACGTCAAGGACACTGGCGTGAACAACGAAGGTGCCATGAAGGGCGCCAACATGCTCACAACCCTGATTGAAGAAGGCGTGATGCCTCGCGGTGCGGATTACAGCGCCATGGAGTCCAGCTTCAACAAGGGCGAAACGGCAATGATGATCAACGGCCCATGGGCCTGGGGTAACCTGGAGAAGAGCGACATTGACTTTGGCGTTGCCAAGTTGCCCACCGTCGATGGCCAGCCCAGCAAACCCATGGTTGGCGTGATGGCGGCGACTCTCAATACGGCCAGCCCCAATAAGGACCTGGCGGTAGAGTTCCTTGAGAACTACGCGCTGTCCGTCAAAGGCCTGAAAATGGTGAACAACGATGTTCCCCTGGGAGCCGTGGCCAACAAGGAATTTATGGACGAACTGTCGTCCAACCCGAATATTGCGGCGACGTTTGAAAACGCCCAGTTGGGTGAACCCATGCCGAGTGTGCCTGCCATGGGCGCTTTCTGGTCCTCCATGGGGCCGGCTCTGCAGAACATCACATCTGGAAGACAGCCCGTTGAGGACGCCCTGAACTCAGCAGCACAGCGCATTACCCGGTAATGCCCCTGATGGGAGTGCCGTCGGCCGCCGTGCCGATGGTTCTCCCAGCCGTGCTGACCTGTTGTTGTAAACCTGCCCTCGCCAGACGTTGGCGACGGCTTTAAACGGGCTGACTACAATGATAACGGAAACCCTGTCCTCCCCCGGAACCGAAAGCAGACTTCCAATGACCCGAATAATTCTAAAGTGGGGTGCCCTGGCCGCATTGGTAGGCATGGCGCTCTACCTGATACTGGCATTGTATGCCCAGCAGGAGTTCGTCTTCGCGATGCTGTTCCTGGTGCTGACGGCATCGGCGGTGTTTGTGTTCGTGAACAAGAAACTCTACGCCCATCGCTACATTTTCCCCGCAGTAGCCGGTATGGGGGTGTTTGTTATTTTCCCGCTGATGTACACGGTTGGTATTGGCTTTACCAACTACAGTGCCAGCAACCTGCTGAGTTTTGAGCAGGTGAAGGACAACCTGATGGACCGGACCTACCAGTCCGATTCCGTCCGCTATAACTATGAGCTTTTCAACACCGATGCCGGTTATGTGATCTACCTTGAGGGTAAGCACCAGAACTTGGTTTCGGCTCCGCTGGCGCTGGACGGTTCCGACACCAGCGCGCCGGTCTTACCCGCTTCGGATAAGCCGGCTGGCGAGCCGCTGGCCATTCGCGACATTATCCAGTTGCGATCGGAACTGTCGGAGCTGGACCTGCTGACCGAAGACGGGCGCGAGCTGAGCATGGCCAGCCTGCGTGCCTTTGCGGCCATCAACGCCCAGTTCACGTTGCACGACAACGGCAGCATCACCAACAACCAGACGGACGTGACCTACTTTCCGGACCACGACACCGGTTTCTACCGCAGTGCGGAAGGTCAGACACTGTCGCCGGGGTGGACCGTGAACATCGGCTGGGACAACTACCTGAAGGTGGTGTCCGACCCGAGCATTCGCGGGCCGTTCTTTGAGATCTTCGTATGGACGCTGTCCTTTGCCGTGGCAACCGTGGTGTTCACCCTGGCGCTCGGGCTGTTGCTGGCGAACCTCCTGCAGTGGGACCAGATTCGCGGAAAGGGCTTCTACCGCACCATGCTGATCCTGCCTTATGCGGTACCGGCGTTTATCTCGATCCTGGTGTTCAAGGGCCTGTTCAACCAGAACTTCGGTGAGATCAATCTGGTACTGGAAGGCCTGTTCGGATTGCGGCCTGACTGGTTCAGTGACCCGGCGCTGGCGCGAACCATGATCCTGATCGTTAACACCTGGTTGGGCTACCCCTACATGATGTTGCTCTGCATGGGCTTACTGCAGGCGATACCGAGGGATCTCTACGAGGCCTCCGCGATGGACGGGGCAGGGCCGGTGAACAACCTGTTCAATGTCACCCTGCCGCTGATCATCAAGCCATTGATGCCGCTGCTGATCGCAAGCTTTGCGTTCAACTTCAATAACTTCGTCCTGATTGCGCTATTGACCGGTGGCGCGCCCGATATTATCGGCGCAAGCACACCTGCGGGCACCACAGACCTGTTGGTGAGCTACACCTACCGCATCGCGTTTCAGGATTCCGGACAGAACTTTGGCCTGGCGGCTGCGATTGCCACAGCCATCTTCCTGGTGGTTGGCGCCCTGTCGCTGATCAACCTGAAACTGTCCAAAGTCAAAGTGTAAGGAGCTACCCATGGCAATGGTTCAACCCCGCTCCACCAAGTATCGCGTTCTGGCGTCCCATCTCGGGATGCTGGGCTTTATCGTGATCATCCTGTTCCCGCTGCTGATGGTGATCTCCATCTCCTTCCGCAGCGGTAACTTTGCAGCCGGCAGCCTGCTGCCGGAGAACCCTTCGCTGGAACACTGGTACCTGGCGCTGGGCATTCCCTACACCGGGGAGGACGGCACGGTCACCCAGCCGCCGTTCCCGGTATTGTTGTGGCTGTGGAACTCCATCAAGATCGCAGTGATCTCTTCGGTGATGATCCTGGCCCTCTCGACCACCAGTGCCTACGCCTTCGCCCGCATGCGTTTTGCAGGCAAAGGCTTTGTGCTCAAGTCGATGCTGATCTTCCAGATGTTCCCGCCGGTGCTGTCCCTTGTGGCGCTGTATGCCCTGTTTGATCAGATAGGCAACCATGTGAGCTGGTTGGGACTGAACACCCACGGCGCGGTGATCGTGGCCTCGCTCGGCGGTATGGCCTTGCATATATGGACCATCAAGGGCTACTTCGATTCCATCGACCGCTCTCTGGAAGAAGCCGCCATCGTGGATGGGGCAACCACGTGGCAGGCGTTCCGCTACATCCTGCTGCCGTTGTCGGTACCGATCCTGGTGGTGGTGTTCATCCTGGCCTTCATCATGACCATCATGGAATACCCGATGGCATCCGTGTTGCTGGTGGACACCGACAAGCTGACCCTGGCGGTCGGCGCGCAGCAGTACCTGTACGAGCAGAACTACCTGTGGGGCGATTTTGCCGCTGCTGCCGTGCTCTCCGGGCTGCCCATTACGCTGATCTTCCTGTACTGCCAGAAATGGATTGTTGGTGGGCTGACAGCCGGCGGCGTCAAGGGTTGATGCCGCTGGACTGAATTGAACGTTCTCCTACGCCGCCACGGAGGATCCCGGGCGGCCCTTCCGCGAGAAATGCGTCTTCCTTTTCCGCACTTCGCGACCCGGTCAGGCTAATACCCCCCCCCTGCTGACCGGGCTTTTTTGATTCCCCTGTCAGCCCCCAACCACAACTTGAGCATTATCTGTCCGCTGAACAGTGGCGGAGGTC